>CAISIU010000047.1 GCA_903885505.1 uncultured Actinomycetes bacterium
CATCTTCGAGCGACAAGTAGAAGCGGCTCTCACCCGGGTCGCCTTGACGGCCGGCACGACCACGCAGCTGATTGTCAATGCGTCGCGACTCGTGGCGCTCGGTACCGAGCACGTAGAGGCCACCGAGAGCGCGTACTTGCTCGCCTTCGGCGCGACAGGCCGGTTCGTAGCTAGCGGTGAGATCGGCGAGCTGCTGCTCGTAGTTCTCGTCGTCGGGCTTGATGCCGCGACCGGCGAGTTCGCGCTTGGCGAGGCCTTCCGGACTACCGCCCAAAGAAATGTCCACGCCTCGACCTGCCATGTTGGTAGCGACGGTGACGGCGGCCAGACGGCCCGCCTGCGCCACAATTTCCGCTTCGCGGAAGTGCTGCTTGGCGTTCAAGACTTCGTGGGTGATGCCGTGCTTCGACAATTCGCGCGACAACAATTCCGACTTTTCCACCGAGGCGGTGCCGAGCAAGACGGGCTGGCCGGCGGCCCAACGAGCCGAGACATCCTCGATAATCGCCGCGAACTTCTCGCGTTCGGTCTTGAAAATCACGTCGGCGCGGTCGAGACGCTGCGGCGGGAGGTTGGTCGGGATAGGAATGACCGTCAGTCCGTACGTGTTCGAGAATTCGGCCGCTTCCGTCTCGGCGGTTCCGGTCATACCGGACAGCTTGTGATACATGCGGAAGTAGTTCTGCAGGGTCACGGTGGCCCAGGTGTGGTTCTCGTCTTGGATGCGAACGCGTTCCTTGGCTTCGACCGCCTGATGCAGGCCGTCGCTCCAGCGACGACCGTCCAACGTGCGACCCGTGAACTCGTCAATGATCTTCACTTCCCCATCGGCGACGAGGTAGTGCTTGTCGCGGTGCCACAGTTCCTTGGCTTCGAGGGCCTTGGACAACTGGTGCACGTAGTTGACGGCCACTGAGTCGTACAGGTTGGTCACGCCGAGAGCGCGCTCCACCTTTTCGATACCGGCTTCGGTAATGACGACCGTGCGCTTTTCCTCGTCGACTTCGTAATCCGTGTCCTTGGACAAGGTGCGGGCAATGGAAGAGAACTGGTAGTAGAGCTTGGTCGTTTCCGACGAGGGACCCGAAATGATGAGCGGGGTGCGCGCTTCGTCAATCAAAATCGAGTCGACTTCGTCCACGATGGCGTAGTGGTGACCGCGCTGAACGCGGTCGGCCACGGAGCGGGCCATGTTGTCGCGCAGGTAGTCAAAACCAAGTTCGGTGTTCGTGCCGTAGGTCACGTCGCAGGCGTAGGCATGACGCTTTAAGGCCGGGTCTTGAATGTCGGGGCCGACGCGTCCGATGGTGATGCCGAGCCAACGGTGTAGCCGGCCCATCCATTCAACGTCACGCGTGGCGAGATAGTCGTTCACGGTGACCACGTGCACGCCTTGGCCCGCGAGGGCGTTCAGGTACACCGGCAAGGTCGAGACCAAGGTCTTGCCTTCACCCGTGCGCATTTCGGCAATCCATCCGAAGTGCAGTGCCATGCCACCCATGAGCTGCACGTCGTAGTGGCGCTGGCCGAGAACTCGCGAGGAGGCCTCGCGCACGACGGCGAAAGCCTCAATGAGTAGGTCGTCCAAGGTCTCGCCGTCAGCGAGTCGAGCTCGAAATTCGGCGGTCTTGGCCTGTAACTGGGCGTCGCTCAGCGAACGCATCTCGTCTTCGAGAGCGTTGATCGGGCCCACGAGTTCCTGAAGTTGACGGACTCGCTTGCCCTCGCCGGCGCGCAGAATTTTGCTGAAAACGCTCATAGGACGTCCTTACCCTACCGGAGGAGAGAGGAAAGGGGCTGCGGGCGGCTGACCTGGTCTTTGACCCCACACTCGCCTGCTGCGTTCTTGTGCCCGAGAGCCACACGTGACCTCAGACCCGCCACCGTCTCGACTCGCACCGACCATCGGTACGTGCCGGCAGGACTTACTTCTAAACCGCGCCATGCTCATCGTGCGTACACGACTTACGTGGGTCGTTTTGCCCGCGGCTGGCATCGACTTTCAACCACAGCCCGCCCGCAGCCCGCCCGAAGCCTAGGTCAATTGCGAACGGAGCGCGAGGGCCGCGCCAGGGCGAGCAACCAGCGCAGGCTGAGTACCGCCACGGCGAACGGTACCCGGACGCGTCGCCAGCCGCGGGCGGTGGTCGCGGCGAATCGAATGGCGGATCGATGGTGGGCGGAGATCATGGGGCGAACGTGGCGTTCCCGTGACACCCCCTCGACGTGCATGACCCGAGCCCGTGGTGCCGGCAGGACCTGTCCCCCCGCTCGGCCCACCCGCCAGCAGAGATCCATGTCCTCGGCAAACATGAAATAGCGCTCGTCAAAGCCACCGACCTGCTCGAAGATGTCGCGGCGGATCAAGAAGCAGGCGCCACTCACCCAGTCCACGTGACCATCGCGGCCCGGCGAGCGATAGGCCCGCGTCCACGGGTTGTTTTTCCACACCAAGCCCACGAGGGCGTGCCCCACGGAAATCAGTGGTCCCGGAAAAATGCGCCACGCGGGATAGACCGTCCCATGGGGTCGACGAATCTCGGGGCCCACCATGGCCGCTCCCGTCGCGCTCGCGACCGAGACCATTTCGTCAACGGCACTCTCGTCGACCACCACGTCCGGATTGGTCACCAGTACATAGGGGGTGGCCGAGGGTGAGGCCGCCACCCCACGATTTACCGCTCGGCCGTAGCCCAGATTGAACCGAGGGTCAATCAGTCGGACGCCGTCGAGGTGATGACTCGCCCCCACGGCACTGTTATCGACGACGACGATGTCCGTGACGCCGGCGGCGCGAAGTGATGCCACACAGGCGTCGAGGTGGTCACCGGAGTGAAAGTCGACGATGACGGCAGTGACGAGTGACACGGGTGTTAGCGAGCCGCGAGTTCGTCTCGAAACGCGTTAATCGTGCGCACGAGACCGTCACGCATATCGATGTGCGGCTCCCAGCCAAAAACCTCGCGGGCCCGCGTGATATCAGGGCGACGACGAGTGGGGTCATCCGCCGGCAGACCGAAGTGCTCCACCGACGACGCGGACCCCGTGAGCTCTCGGATGAGGTGAGCGAGTTCAAGCACGGTGATCTCCTGGGGATTACCCAAGTTCACCGGGTGATCGGTGGGCGTCTGTCCCGCCAAGATGAGGCCGCGCACGAGGTCGGCGACGAAGCACAGGCTGCGCGTTTGGGACCCGTCGCCGTAAACGGTGAGGGGCTCGCCACGCAGGGCCTGGACGATGAAATTCGAGACCACTCGCCCATCGCCCGCGGCGAGACGTGGCCCATAGGTATTGAAAATACGCACCACGCTCACGGGGAGCTCGTGGTAACGGTGGTAGGCGTACGTAATCGCTTCGCTGAAGCGCTTGGCTTCGTCGTAGACCGAGCGCGGACCCGTGGGATTGACGTTGCCCCAGTAGTCCTCGGTTTGCGGGTGAACGAGCGGATCGCCGTACACCTCCGAGGTCGAGGCCATCACGAACGTGGCCCCC
>CAISIU010000048.1 GCA_903885505.1 uncultured Actinomycetes bacterium
CGTCGAGGCGACAACGATCCTCGCGCACTCCAACTCGGAGTGCGAGGATTCAATGCCAGATAACCGTACAGGCGAGCCACTTCTTCGATGATGTCCGCGCGTCCCGCCAGCCCCGGTCGAATGTCGACGCGCCGAGTGGGCGGTGTGACCAGCCAGCGAGGCCCGTCGGGCGTCACGGTGAAGTCAAGTGACACCAGAATCGATTCCACGGTTGCGGCGTCAATGGGCGTTCCGAGAAGCGAACGGACATCATCGGCGCTGAGAGAAATCTGCGGGGGTGTCGTCACGCTGCCGCTGACATCCACGCTGTGGGCGAACCAGCGAAGGTCCGGACATGACCACGAGAGCACTTCGGCAAAACGGGCGGCAGCGCGAAGTGCCACGTTGACATCGACTCCGCGTTCGAAACGAGACGACGCCTCAGAACGAAGCCCGTGACGCTTGCTGGAGCGAGCGATAGCCATCGGGGCGAAGGTGGCCGCTTCGAGCACCAGGGACGTTGATCCCTCACGAATTTCAGTGTCCTCGCCGCCCATAATGCCGGCAAGGCCGACCACGCGATCATCACCATCGACGATGACCACGTCAACGCCCGTGTCGCCGAGGCCTCGACCCGCGCGACCCAGTTCACGCGTCACGCCATCGAGGGTCACGAGTGTTTCTCCCGCCACCGCGCGGCGCACCGCGAGCTGTCGCCCCGCGAGACGATCGGCGTCGTAGGCGTGTGTGGGCTGACCGAGCTCCAACATCACATAATTCGAGGCGTCCACCACATTGTTAATGGGGCGCATCCCGGCGGCCGTGAGTCGTTGCTGAACCACGGGCGGCGAGGGCTGCACCGTGACGTGGTCGACAAAACCAACCGTTAAGCGTGGCGCCAATTCGGCATCGTCGATGCGTCCACTCACCATGGTGCTTGCATCTGTATCGCCGGCCGGTGTCGCAACGGCGACGTCGCGAAGCGACTGGCCAGTGCGCGCAGCTATGTCGCGAGCCACTCCCTCGACGCTCCACGCGTCGGGGCGATTGCCTTCGGGCGAGATATCAATAATGACGTCCGCGCTCAGCGAGAGGGCGTCCATGAGCGGTTGGCCCGGTGTGGTGCTCCGGTCGAGAATCAGCAACCCACCATGGTCGTCACCAATATTGAGTTCTCGGCCCGAACAGAGCATTCCATCGGACAGCACGCCACGCATTTTGCGAGCCGCGATTTCGAAATTTCCCGGCAAGACGGCACCGACGGGTGCGAGGGGCACATGGTCGCCCTCGACGAAGTTCATGGCGCCACAGACAATCTGCACCAGCTCGTCACGACCGGCATCCACCATCACGCGACGCACCTTGTCGGCGCCCTCAATCGCGTGAATCTCGCAGACTCGGGCCACGACGACGGCGTCGAGGCCTTCGCCGACAATCTGACGACCTTCAACGACGAGACCCAAATCGTCGAGCATGCTGACAAGATCGTCGAGCGACGACGGGACGTCAACGAACTCGCGAAGCCAACTGAGAGAAATCTTCATCAGAACTGCCTCAAGAATCGGTCATCGTTATCGATGAGGGCGCGCATGTCGGGAATCTGGTGGCGCATTTGTGCGCAGCGGTCAATACCGAAACCGAAGGCGAAGCCGCTGTATTCCTCGGGGTTGATACCCACTGCGGCGAGCACTGCGGGGTCGACCATGCCGCAACCACCCAGCTCAATCCAGCCCGTGTGCGAACAGGTTCGGCAGCCAGCGCCACGACAAATGGCGCAGGTGATCTCGAACTCGGCCGATGGCTCGGTAAAAGGGAAGAAGGCGGGGCGAAGGCGACTCGACATGTCGGGACCGAAATACGCCTTCGTGAACGCGTCGATGACACCCGCAAGGTCCGCGAAAGTAATTCCGCGGTCAATGACCAAGCCTTCAATTTGGTGGAAAGCCATGAGGTGGCGAGCGTCCGGAGTGTCGCGTCGAAAGCAACGCCCAGGCATGACGGCGTGAATCGGCAAGGTGCCCGACGCCACTGCGTCTTGCATGAGGCGAACTTGAACGGGTGAGGTGTGGGTACGCAACAACACCGTTTCCGGTTCGCCCACCTCCAGGTACAAGGTGTCCCACATACCTCGCGCGGGGTGTGCCGGCGGAATGTTGAGGGCCTCGAAGTTGTACCAGTCGGTTTCAATTTCGGGACCGTCAGCCACGGTGAATCCCATCGCCACGAACACGTCTTCCAACTCGTCTTGCGTCCTCGCGACGGCGCTGACATGACCCACCGTCGCGGGGAAAGTCCCGCCCATGGGAACGTCACCGAGAACGAGGCGGTCAGCGTCGAGTTGCTGCGCACGCTCGATAACCGACACGCGTTCACGAGATTCAGAAATGGCGGCTTCGACCGAGGCTCGAGCGGCTTGCAGGGCCGCACCGGCGGGGCCTCGTTCCTCGGGATTTAGCTGACCGACGCTGCGTTGCAAGGCGGCGAAGGGACCGGACTTTGAGCGAAGTTCAGTCTCGACGAGCGCAATCTCGCCCGAGTTCGTCGCGGCGCGAGCGCGTTCTACGAACTGAACGGTGAGGTTCTCGAGGTCGTCAAATGTTGCGCTCATGAGCCTTGATGCTAAGAGATGGTGAGGCGTCGTCGGCGCCACGACGTGATTCGCAGGCCGCGAAGACCAGGAGTGCGCCGGCAATGCCCACGTTCAGAGATTCGGCGTGTCCCGCCATCGTGATCGTGACCTGTCGCTCGCAGCGCGCCACCTCGGCCTCCGACAGCCCATGACCTTCGTTGCCCAGCACGATGGCGGCCAATCCGTCATAGCTGGCCCGACGATATGGCTCTCCCCCACGAACCACGCTGGCAATCAAGGTGCCCTCACGTTGGCGCACCTCGCGAGCCACGTCATCGAAAGTGCTCAACACGCACAGGGGGATGTGGAAAAGGGAGCCCGCCGTGGCGCGTACGACTTTGGGGTTAAACACATCCACGCTGGTGCCCGAGACGATGACTGCTGCCGCACCCGCGGCATCGGCGGTGCGAATAATGGTGCCTAGATTTCCGGGGTCACGCACGTCGTGAGCGACGACGACCACCCCGTCGCGAGGAATGTGCTCGCTGCCGGTGGCCACGAAGGGTGCGGTCGCGAGAATGGGCTGAGGAGTACCGGTGTCAGCAATCTGGGCCAGCTGAGTTCCGGTCACCGTGAACGTCGCAATCCCCCGCTGCTGAGCACGATCTACCAGCGACAGAATTCGACCGTCGAGGGCCGAACCGTCGACGAAGATCTCATGAATGCCTGCACCGGCATCAAGTGCCGCCTCGATCAGGTCAGGGCCCTCCATCACGAACGCCGACTCGCCCCAACGCTCAGAGCGCTGGGATGCGAGTCGGCGTACGCGACGCAGTTGAGACTGGCTTGCAGTGAGCGAATCGCTCACGCGTGCTACTTCTGCAGCGCCGCGGTGGCCTGAGCCACCAAAGCCGCGAAGGTCGCGTTGTCGTTCACGGCCATGTCGGCCAGAACGCGACGGTCCACTTCGATGCCCGCGGCGTTCAAACCGGCGATCAAACGGCTGTAACTGAGTCCGTGCTCACGCGAGGCCGCGTTGATGCGCTGGATCCACAGCTTGCGGAAGTCGCCCTTCTTCGCTCGACGGTCGCGGAACGCGTACACGCCAGCGTGCTGGACGGCCTGGTTGGCCGCACGGAAGGTACGCGAACGGTCACCGTAGTAACCCTTGGCGGCTTCTAGTACTGCCTTGTGGTGCTTCTTGGCGTTAACGCCACGCTTAACTCGTGCCATTAGTCCGTCTCCTTACATTCCCATGAGCTTCTTGATGCGCTTCGCCTGAGTCTCGTGAATGTCAGCTTCACGACCCAAACGACGCTTGCGCTCCGACGACTTACCTTCGAGAAGGTGGCTACGGAACGAGTGTCCGCGACGAAGGCGGCCGGTTCCGGTCACCTTGACGCGCTTCTTAGCGCCACTATGGCTTTTCATCTTCGGCATTGTGTACCTCTTCTCCTTCACTGGGGACCGGCGCGGAACTGGCCGCCGGCTTACTCGTCGATTTCTTCTTGTCGGGACCCAAGACCATGATCATGTTGCGGCCATCAAGCTTGGCCGCCGACTCCACCTTGGCCACGCCCTCGAGCCTCTCGACCAGACGGTCGAGAATCTTCTTGCCGAGTTCGGGGTGGGCAGTTTCGCGTCCACGGAACATGATGGTGACTTTTACCTTGTGTCCTTCACCGAGGAACTTTTCGACCTGGCGCGTCTTGGTATTGAAGTCCTCGTCGCCAATTCGCGGGCGGTACTTCATTTCCTTGATACCGACGTTTTGCACCTTGCGGCGCGACTCCTTGGCCTTTTGTGCTTCGTCGAACTTGAACTTTCCGTAGTCCATAATCCGGCACACGGGCGGGGTGGCCGTCGGGGCGATTTCCACGAGGTCCAAGTCCAAGTTTCGGGCCTGGTTCAAGGCTTCGCGCGTTGGCACGATGCCCATCTGGTTACCTTCGTGGTCAATCAGACGCACTTGTTCCACGCGAATACGTTCATTCACGCGGTGGTCGGGTGTTGCAGCGGCGATAATTCTCTCCTTGCTGTTTACGGTCGCCCATGGGCAACCGCCACGGCAAGCGAGGCGACTTACGTCGTATCGACCCGGAGCACGACCAGTGCCCAGGTGGGGATCAAAGTGTCCCGCTTGCTATGAACTGGCTGGTTAAATGTAGCAGACATGAGCGACCAACCGAACTTCGACGACACCGACGACCTCAGTGAGGACGACTTCGCAGCCCTGCGTGACGCCCCCGCCGACATTGTCGTGGGCAACCACCTGTACCACTTACTGCAGCTCGCCACCATTCACCTGGCCGCTGACGATCCCGATTTGGACGCCGCATCATTGATTATTGACGCCGCCGCCGCCGTATTGGCTTCCGTGGGCGACCGCCTGGGCGAGCCAGCCGTGCTCCTTCGCCACGCGGTGACGGAGATTCAGGCAGCCTACGTACGAGCCGCCAACGCGAACTAGTCCTCGACGACCGTTCCGGCTACTTGTCGGCTGAGGGACACCATTTCGAGAGCGGTCAGCAACGACTCGCGCCCCTTATTCGTCTCATCCGGTAGCGAGCGCTCCAGCGCTTGGTCGACGGTGTTCGTCGTCAACACGCCGAAAATAACGGGGATCCCGGTCGACAACTGAACGTCTTGTAGACCGCGTGCGCACTCGCCCGCCACCACGTCGTAGTGGCCCGTGTCGCCTCGAATCACCGCACCCAGGGCAATCACGGCGTCCACGGACGTGCTGGCGGCGAACTGGTGGGCGAGGAAGGGAAGTTCATACGCTCCCGGAGCCCACGCAATGGCAATACTCGCGCGACCAATACCGCTTTCCTCGGCGGCCGCCAACGCGCCCTCGAGGAGACGACTGGTGATTCCACCATTGAAACGGCCACACACAAACACGATGGAAACGTCGCTGCCGTCATGTGAACCCTCAAAGAGATGGCCCGCCTTGGCGTGCAGCGCCGCTGCCATCTGGGGGTCAAATTCGGTCTTAGAGCTTGACGTCATCGAGGCCCTCCAGCAGGTGTCCCATCTTTTCGCGCTTGGTGCGCAGGTACTTCAAGTTGTGCTCGGTCGGCACGGACTCCAGTGCCACGCGCTCGGTGATGTCAAGTCCAAAGCCCTCGAGACCGCCATATTTTGCCGGATTGTTCGTCATTAAACGCATGCGGGTGATGCCCAGATCGACCAGGATCTGAGCACCGATGCCGTATTCACGTGAGTCAACCGGCAGACCGAGCTCGACATTGGCGTCGACCGTGTCGAGCCCTTCTTCTTGCAAGGCGTAGGCGCGAATCTTGTGGCCAAGGCCAATGCCACGGCCCTCTTGGCCGCGCAGGTAGACCACGACGCCCGCACCTTCGTTCGCAATGGTCTGCAACGCCGCGTGTAGCTGCGGCCCGCAGTCGCAGCGAAGGCTGCCGAAAACGTCGCCGGTCAAGCATTCGCTGTGAACACGCACCAGCACGGAGTCTTGAGCCGAGATGTCCCCGTAGACGAGCGCGAGGTGTTCCTCACCATCGAGAACGCCCTCGTAGACACGCGCATTGAAAGTGCCGTAGTCAGTGGGCAGAGACGCCTCGGAGACCGCCTTCACCAACTTCTCGTGCTGGCGGCGATAGCGAATGAGGTCCGCGATGGAGATGAGCGGAAGGTTGTGCTCCTTGGCGAAACCGACGAGGTAGGGCAAACGAGCCATTTCCTGCTTGTCCGGCATCACAATCTCGCAGAGCACGCCCGACGGGTACTTTCCGGCCAAACGCGCGAGGTCGACGGCCGCCTCCGTGTGGCCCGCGCGCTTGAGAACGCCGCCCGGGCGATAACGCAAGGGGAAAATGTGACCAGGTCGATTGAGGTCGGTCGGACGAGTGGCGGGATCGACGAGCGCCTTAATCGTCGCGGCGCGGTCCGCCGCGGAAATTCCGGTGGTGGTGCCGTGGCGGTAGTCAACAGTCACCGTGAACGCGGTGCGCAAGGCCTCGGTGTTGGCCACGACCATGAGGGGCAGGTCCAGCTCATCGGCACGCTCGGCCTCCACCGGAGCGCAAATGACCCCCGAGGTGTGTGCCAAGAAAAAGCCAATGGCCTCGGGAGTGACGTCTTCGGCGGCCATGATGAGGTCGCCCTCATTCTCGCGGTCCTCGTCATCAACCACCACGACCATGCCGCCGGCACGAATCTGCGCAATGGCCTCGTCAATCGTTGATAGTTCCATCTATAGCTCCACGTCTACCCGTATATCGCTGCCTACGAGGCGAACCTCACCGAAGCGACCACGTCTTAAGGCCTCCATCGTAGGGGTGCGCAGCTGGTCAAACATCCCTCGGCCGCCATCACTGCCGGCGACCGCCGGCGCGAGGTACGCCACCAAGCGATTCACTAAGCCAGCCTGGATAAATGATCCAGCCACGTGGGCGCCGCCTTCGACCATGAGTTGCAACACGCCCTCGGCGCCGAGTTGGTCGAGGAGGGCGTCCAGCGAGCCGGAGAATTCGAGGCAGGGATGGATTCGGGCGCCGTCCGGCGCACGTCCGAGCACCACGCGACGCGGATCGCGACGCGGCGAGGCATCTCGCGCGGTGAGTTCAGGATCATCCGCCCTCACCGTTCCCGCGCCCACCACGATGGCGTCGCTATCCGCACGCAACTCGTGGGCGTCGCGCCGTGCATCGGCGGAGGTGATCCATTGACTAGTGCCGTCGGCCATGGCCGTGCGCCCATCGAGAGTCGCACCCATTTTGAGGACCACGTAAGGACGGCCACTCTGACGGTGCCACAAATACGGGGCGAGCTGCTGGCGCACCTCGTCGTCTCCGTCGCCCACGTCCACGGAAATTCCCGCCGCCGTGAGTGCGGCGATTCCTTTGCCCGCGACGAGCGGATCGGGATCGGCGACGGCCACGATGACGCGTGAGATGCCCGCGTCAATAATGGCCGACGTACACGGCCCCGTGCGCCCCTGGTGACAACAGGGTTCCAACGTGACGTACACGGTTGCGCCGCGTGCCCTCTCCCCTGCGGCACGAAGCGCAACGATTTCCGCATGCGCCCCACCGGGCTCTTGTGTGGCACCCGTCGCGATCACCTCGCCTGCAGCGTCGACAACGACCGCACCTACCCAGGGATTGGGCGGAGATACTCGACGCGCGGTGCGCGCCACGGCGATGGCCTGCGCCATGGGCGCACTGGTCACGAGCCCACTGACCTCAGTCGGGTGGCAGCGGCCAAGGGGTCGGCCGCACCGAAGATGGCGTTGCCCGCCACAAAGACGTTGGCGCCGGCGGCTCGCGCAATGCCAATGGTGCTCTCGTCAATGCCTCCATCGACTTCAATGTCAAC
>CAISIU010000049.1 GCA_903885505.1 uncultured Actinomycetes bacterium
AACCGATTTCGCTGACGTAGTGCGCCGAACCGCGCCCCACGCCGGCGGTAGCCGCCACGATGGTGCGCGGGTGAATCGAACCCACCTTGAGATGGGGGCTCAGGCGGCTGGTGCCCTCGAGGCCGGGGTTGTTGCGCTGCTCGGCGTAGAGGTCGACGTGCGGGCGAAACTGCGCGAGTAGTCGTAGCGCCTCGGCTTCACCCGCGACGGGCAAGGTGGCGTCGACGGACTCGATGCCCTCAAACAGCGCGGGCCACGAGCGGCGCGAGAGGGCGACGAGGTCGTCAATGTGGGCCGTGGACGGCGCACTACGCAGGTCGAGTGCGACTCGCGGCGCCAGCTCGAGATCGAGTTGCTCTTCCCAGGTCTTACGAAACGGCGTGAAGACCTTGAAGGGGGTGCCGGTTTTGTTGAACACGCTGCCGGGCGTCACGATGTAGGGGGAATCGAGAAAGTGAATCGTAAGTCCCGCCTCCGCCACGCGGCGGCGCACCTCGTGGTCGCGCTCACGGCCGTAGGGGCCAAAATCGGCAGTGGCGAAGATCTCCGAGGCCCCGGTCTCCGCGGCCAACTCGGCAAGAACGACGGCGGGGTCGCCCGCACGAATGACGAGGGCGCTATCAAGATCATGATTGAGAGCGTGCAGCGACTCCGCTACCCACCGGGCGCGGTTGGGGCCACTGGGCGACGCCAGGCGGTTGTCGATGATGAACAGCGGCACCACCGGACCGTGAGCGGCGGCGGCTAGCGCGCGCGAATCCGACAGTCGTAAATCGCGGCGAAACCAGAAGATGCGGGGCGCAGTCACCGCGCCACCTTAAAGGTCACAGCGCCGGCGGCCTAAAGGTGCGAAGGCGTCGACCAAGGTGGCCTTCGAGGGCCTCACGACTCATTCGCTTGACCTCGTCACTGCCTGCGGGACGCTCCTCGCGCAGCACTCCCCCAAGATCGCCCAGACGCATTCGCTGCAGCAGGGTCAAGGCTTCCGGCGAGACGGGAAAGCCCACCTGACAATCGCGGCAGGTCACTCCCCCATGGGCCCCGTCAAAGCTGGTGAGGTGCTCAGTGGCCCCACAATTCACGCAGTGATCCACGATGGGAGTCACGCCGTCGGCTTCGAGCACCCGCCAGGCGAAGGCGAAGGGCACGAGGTCGGGGTAGAACTCGCTGTTGGCCACCGCGCGCAGGGCCCGCACCACCGTCTCGAACAATTCCGGCGCGGGTTCGTTCTCAAGGGGCAGAGCGTCGAGAACCTCCATGAGGGCGGACGCGGCGTGCAGGCGATCAAGGTCGCCGCGAAAAGTCAAGGTCGCGTCGAGGTAGGAGACTTGTCGCACAATTTGAAGCTCGCCGCGGCCCGATGCCATCAGAACATCAATCAGCGCCGTGGACTCGAGGGCCGAGCCAATCTTGCTCGTGGGCTTGCGCACCCCCTTGGCGATGGCGCGAACCTTGCCGTGTGACTTGGTGAAGAGGACCACGACGCGGTCCGACTCCCCCGACTTAAAGGTGCGCACCACGACCGCGTGGTCGCGGATGTCGTTCACTCGTTATCCGAGGGCTTTTTGAATTGCGGCGACTTGCGCTTGATGCCCATGGTGGAGGTCAACCAATTGCCGCCGCCCACTAAAACGACGAGCACCAATGGAGTGGCCAGGAGAGGGATGAGACCACTGGCGCCATTGAGGGCGACGCCCCATAAAAAGAGGTAGACGACGGCCAGAAAAATGATGGTGGCCTTAGTCACCGTCATTCGTCAAGCCCCCCGTAACGGCGGCGACGGCCTTGGTATTCACTCACGGCCGCGTAGAGATCTTCGCGTCGAAAGTCCGGCCACAACACCTCAGTAAAGACGAGCTCGCTGTAGGCCATCTCCCACATCA
>CAISIU010000050.1 GCA_903885505.1 uncultured Actinomycetes bacterium
CGACTCGACCGTGATCAGTGGCAAGGAGTTCGTTGATGATGAGGCCAACCGCCACCGCCACCAGCAGCCACAGGAAGCTCATGAAGCGCGCGGGGATCGCGCTGGAGCCCAGCGGCAAGTGCTGAAAAAACGACATCGGGAGCGGAATTGAGGTGTGGTGTCCGGCAATGGACAGGTGCGCACCCAACACCAGACTGGCGATTGCGAGCCCGCTGATTCCGAGCCACCACGCCACGCGGGAGCGTCGGCGCCACCACCAGCTTGCCACGAGGACCAAAAGGAGGGGCCCAATGTAGACGCCATTTTCCCACGGTGTGATGCGCAGCGAATTGACGACGCCACTCATTCCCAGAAGCGATCCGTTGAACGTCCCGGGTGCCACGACGAAGGCCAATGCGTCGGCGTAAAAATCGCCCAGAAACTCGTGAGGCTTGCCGACCACGTGCCACGGACCGGCGAACATGATCCACAACGGGTAGGCCAGAAGGGCGAGAGCCGTCACTGCGCCCACGGCCACTAGTCGCAGCCGTTCTCGCACCGCGTCAATGGTGAGTTGCGATCGCCAGATAATGGCCGCGATGACAAGGGCAATTGCTCCCACGTAGAGCGAGACACCCGCCGCTTCTTGCATCACGAGAAACATTCCCGCCACGCAAATACCTAGCCACACGCCGTCGTGCCATCGAGGTTTCGACGACGCCATTATTCGATAGAGCCAGTACGCGACGAGGGGCATGAACGGCTTAAAGGCGAGGTAGGGGTGAACCGTCACCGCCGCCACCGCGAGAGGGTTGAAGCCGAAGAGCAACCCCGCTACCAATGAGCCTGCTCGTCCCACCCCCACACGACGCATCACCCACGTGAGCGACCACGTGGTCAACACGATGCCACCTTCGCAGACCGCGACAAACGTGGACAAAGGCCCTAGAACCCACGTCACGGGCGCCATGAGAATTCCGAGCAGCACCATGGCCGTATTCGACATCAAATTGACGCCGTGAGGGGCATTCAGCGAACCGCTGACGAAGGGATTAAGGCCGTGTGTTAACGCGTGAGCCGGCCACGAGAAGAACCACACTTGCTGGGCCTGATCCGACGAGACGCTGTAGAAGTAGGGCAGCTGATGCGTGTTGAGCGGAGTAAGACCTCCGAAGAACCAGGTCACCAACACGAGCGGTAACACGAGGACCAGCACGCCGTACCCGAACTTAACCCTCCATGTTCGCGTCATGACGTCCAGTATTCACTCAGGTTTGCGACAATGCCACGCAATCTGGATGCCTTAAGGTCACGGTTTGATGACAATTATGAGGAATTAGGGTGTCGTTGTGAGCCTCGAATCCCCCCTCAAGATTGGTGTCGTAGACACCATGTTCGCCCGTTACGACATGGGCGATGCTGCCATTCGCGAACTGCAGACCTGTGACGGATACGGGGAGAAGTTCACCGTGGCGACCCAAACCGTGCCAGGTTTCAAGGACTTGGCAGTGGCCGCGAAGAACATGATCGAGCGCGATGGCTGCGCCATCGTGGTCGCCCTCGGCATGCCCGGGTCACAGCCTGTTGACAAGCAGTGCGCTCACGAAGCCTCCATGGGCATCATGCAGGCGCAGTTAATGACGTCCACCCCCATTCTCGAAGTGTTCGTTCATGAGGACGAGTCCGATGACCCCGCCGTGTTGGCGCAAGTGTTCGAGAACCGTTCGCGTGACCACGCCCGCAATGCCTACTGGATGCTGTTTGAGCCAGAGCAACTGTCGCGTCGAGCCGGGCAAGGTATTCGTCAGGGATTCGGCCACGCCGGACCGCTGACGGTCTAGTTAGTCTCGCGGCAGGCCGAGTACGCGCTCGGCGATGATGTTGCGCTGCACCACGGATGTTCCCCCACCGATGGTCAACGCTTGGGCGTAGAGATAGCCGTGCGACCAGATATCACCGATGTCACCTGCCACGCCACCGGGACCTCGTCCCGCAATGAGCGAGGCCGTCCCCGCCAAGCGCTGACCGAGATCCATTACTTCTTGACCGTGGTCATCAGCCAAGGCTTTACGCACCGACGCTTCGGGGCCCGGCTGCTTGCCCGCGAGGGCGTCGGACAACATTCGAAGCCGCAGCATGCGCAAAATCTCCGCGTGGATGAAGCACTGAACGAGGTCGTCTCGATCGCGTGGACGAATGTCGTGGGACAGAGGCTGAGCCAAATCGATCAAATCACGCGCCGTGGGCCCACGGCCCCACAGTGCTCCTTCACCGGAGAGTGACACTCGCTCATTCGACAAAGTGACTTTCGCGAGGCGCCATCCCCCATTGACCTCGCCCACGAGGCAGTCTGCCGGCAGACGAACGTCATCGAAGAAGACTTCGTTAAAGGCGTGGTCACCGGTCATGTCCACGATGGGCGAGATCGTGATCCCGGGAAGATTCATCGGACAGACGAAATACGTAATGCCATTTTGCGGCTGGCCGTCACTGGAAGTGCGGGCCAGAAGAATTCCGTACTTGGCGATGTGGCCGTAGCTGGTCCAGATCTTTGAGCCGTTGATAATCCATTCATCGCCATCACGAACCGCGCTCGTGCGAAGTGACGCCAAGTCACTGCCGGCGTCGGGCTCAGAGAACAGCTGACACCAAAACTCTTCACCCGACAGGATTCCCGGCATGTAGCGGGCTTGTTGCTCCGGGGTCCCGGCGTAAACCAGAGTCGGTCCCGCCCAGCCAATGCCGATGGGGTTAATCGGACGAGAAATTTTCGCGCGACGAAGTTCATCGTCAATGATGACCTGCATTTCCGCATCGGCAGATCGTCCCCAGGGCGCGGGCAGATGCGGCGACACGAGGCCGGCCTCGGCCAATTCACGGCCGCTCGGACGCGGGTGATCGCTCAGCCACGAACGGATCTCGATGCGACGCGGATCATCGTCAGCGACCCAGGGGGCCGTCGTGGGCGTAGCGGGGGCGAGTAAGCCTTTTCCTTGCGACATGTCGATTCTCACTTCGTTGTAAGACCTTCAGTAACCCTACCCCTCGGTACTGTTAGACCCATGAGCAACTGGAACTACCTCGACATTTGGCGTCTCATTGCCGAGGTCCAGCCCGACGCCCCCTGCATCTCGCAAGGTTCGAGAGTGCTCTCGTGGCGCGATTTCATCACTGACGTGGATCGATGGGCGCAGCGCTTCGTGGCGGACGGAGTGGTGCCGGGTGATGCCATCGCGCTCTACCTCTACAACTGCCCCGAGTACCTCACTGCCTTTGGTGGCGCGTTGGCGGTGGGTGCCGTACCGATCAACGTGAACTATCGCTACGGCGTCGATGAAGTGACCTACCTCATTCAGAACGCCGAGGCGGCGGCCATCGTGGCGCACGGCACCTTCGTTAATGTCGTCTCGAGCGTTCGCGATCGACACGAGGAACTTCGAAACGTCTACCTCGTCGACGATGGATCAGGCTCCTGCCCGAACTGGGCTCGCGACAGTTCGCAGCTCGACGCTGCTGAATTTGTCCCCTTGCCCGAGCCGAGTGGTGATGACATTTTCATGATTTACACCGGGGGCACGACGGGCATGCCCAAGGGCGTGATGTGGCGCTGTGACGACATGTTCGCAATTTCGAATCAGGGTGGGTGGACCAAGCGTTACGACGAGAACGGCACGCTCGCTGGCATCGAAGAACAACTGCGCGAGCGCGGACCGGGATATCGCTTCATCCCCGCCTGCCCCCTGATGCACGGCACGGGGCTCATCGGCGCACTGCGTTCCTTGCAGGAAGGTGGCCACACGGTGCTTCTCGAATCTCGCCACTACGACCCCGTCGAATTCGCCCGGGTCATCGAGGAGCAGAAAATCAATTGCACCGCCATCGTCGGCGATCCCTTTGCACGACCCCTCCTCGATGCCGCGGAGAGCGAGGGTTATCGCTTCAGCGAACTACGGCTCGTGATTTCGGCCGGAGCGATGTTCTCCGCTGAACAGAAGGAACGCCTTCTAACCATCGCTCCCGAGGTGACGATTGCCGATGCGTTCAGCAGCTCTGAGGCTCTGGGCATGGGAACCGCCGTCACCACCGCTCGCAGCAAGCCCGCCACGGCGACCTTTCGCATTGGGGCCAATGTTCGAGTCATCACCGATGACGGACGTGATGCCATTGCGGGCAGCGGCGAAATCGGCAAAGTGATGCTGGGGGGCCGCCTCCCCCTCGGCTACTTCAAAGATGAGGCCAAGACGGCCGCCACTTTCCCGACCATTGACGGTGTGCGCTACTCCTGCCCCGGTGACATGGCCACGGTCGGCCTCGACGGCACCTTGACGCTGCTCGGCCGCGGGTCGCAGTGCATCAACACCGGTGGCGAGAAGGTCTTCCCCGAAGAAGTCGAGGAAGTTCTCAAGCGCCACCCCGTGGTTCTCGATGCGGTCGTCGTGGCCGCTCCGCACGAACGTTTTGGCCAGCAAGTGGTCGCGTCGGTGGAGCTCGCGGTGGGCGCCACGTGTGAGGTGAATGAACTTCGAGAGTGGGTGAAGTCGCATCTCGCGCACTACAAGGCGCCGCGTCATATTCGAGTCGTTGCCTCCATCGGTCGAGCGCCCAACGGAAAGATGGATTACGGACGCCACATTCGCGAAGCCCTCGAGTGGGTGCCCGCGTCATGACGACCTGGCGGCAGCTCGTTGGCCGTTTTGCGCGTTTGGGCTGGACAGGATTCGGCGGGCCTCCCGCGCACGTGGCCCAAATGCGCCGTCAGTGGGTGGACAGCGGCGACGTGGAGGCCCAAGAGTTCGCTGACGCTTTTGGAGCCGTTTCCATTTTGCCCGGGCCGGCATCGACGCAACTAGCCCTCTGGCTCGGATGGCGCGCCAAGCGCATTCCGGGCATGTTGGTCGCGGGCGCTCTTTTCATCACGCCGTCGGTTCTCCTCGTCACTTTGCTCGCGACGAAACTGCGAGGACACGGGACCCTCGCACACCTCGTTGAGTGGTCGGCTCTCGGAGCCTCCGCCGTGGTACCCGCCATTGCGCTGTGGTCGGCCATCAATATCGTGAAGGGGCCGTGGCGAGCCGGCGTGAGCGACATTCCCCCGACGCACTATCGGATCTTGTCCGCGGCCGGTCTGGTCGGCGGACTGGCCTCGTCGTACGTGAATCCGGTGGTCAGCTTGCTGGGTATCGCCCTCGTCTACCTCGCCTGTCGCCGCATCGTGCCGCGCGGCGCTTTAGTGGCGGGCATGGCGACCGGATCGCCACTGAGTGCCATCTGGTGGATGGCACTGAAGGTGGGCGCATTGAGTTTCGGCGGGGGCTTCGTCATCGTGCCGATGATGCGCGCCGACGTCATCCACCAGCACTGGATAACGAGTTCACTTTTTGCGAGCGCGGTGGCGCTCGGTCAAATCACCCCCGGCCCCGTGGTCGCTACGGTCGCAGCCATTGGCGTCCTGCGGGGCGGCATTCACGTGGGCCTCATCGCGGCGGCCATCGCTTTCGCGCCCTCCTTCCTCTTCATCGGCACTCTCTCGCCCCACTTCTCGCGACTACGGGCGTCGCTCGCGGGCCGTCTCGTGACGGGCGCTCTGGGCGCCTCCGCCGCCGGCATGATCGGTGCAACCGGCGTCTTGCTCGCAGTCGCGCAACGCCAATGGTGGCTGGGGATGGTGACCGCCGTGGCGTGCGTCGCTGGCAAGCGAATTCCCTTCCTGGCGCTACTCGCCGCGGGAGCCGTCGTCGGCCTCATCGTTCACTAAATGGGCCGAGGGCGCTGACTATGCTCGTCAGCGTTACTACGTGGTAACCCAGCAGGAGGAATCATGCCCGAAGCCGTCATTGTCGCCACTGGTCGCACGCCCATTGGCCGCGCCTTCAAGGGGTCGCTCGTCGACATGCGCCCCGATGACCTCACCGCCCTCGTGGTGCGTGAAGTGCTCAACAAGATCCCGTCGTTTGACCGCAACGAGATCGAAGACCTACTTCTCGGTTGCGGCCAGCCCGCCGGTGAGTCAGGTTTCAATATTGCTCGCGTCGCCGCCATTTTGGCCGGCCTGCCCAACGTTCCCGGCGTGACCGTGAACCGCTACTGCTCGAGCTCGCTGCAGACCATTCGCATGGCTGCCCACGCCATCAAGGCCGGCGAAGGCCACGCCTTCGTCGCCGCCGGTGTCGAGACGGTGTCGCGCTACGGCGCCGGTGCCGCGGACGTGGGTGCGGCCACCAACCCCCTCTTCCTCAGCGCCTACGAGCGTTCCAAGCAGCGTGAAGCCGGCGGCCAGGGTGCCTGGACGGCCCCCGAGGGGCTGCCCGACGTCTACATCGCGATGGGCCAGACCGCCGAAAACGTCGCGGAGTACGCCAACGTCAGCCGCGCCGAGATGGACGAATTCGCCAAGCTCAGCCAGGACCGTGCGGTCGCCAGCCAGGAGAACGGCTTCTTCGACCGCGAAATCATTCCCGTCACCTTGCCGAACGGCACCGTGGTGACCAAGGACGATGGCCCGCGCGCCGGCACCACCTTGGAGAAGCTGAACTCGCTGCAGCCCGCCTTCCGCCCCGGTGGTTCAGTGACGGCCGGTAACGCGTGCCCGCTGAATGACGGTGCCGCCGCAGTGGTCGTCATGAGCGACGTGCGCGCCAAGGAGCTCGGACTTAAGCCGCTGGCTCGCATCATCTCCTCCGGCGTCTCGGGCCTCAACCCCGAGATCATGGGCCTCGGTCCCATCGACGCCTGCCGTCAGGCCATGGCGCGTGCCGGTATGACGATCAACGACATCGACCTCGTGGAAATCAACGAAGCTTTCGCGGCCCAGGTGATCCCCTCCGCTCGCGAGCTCGGCATTAGCTGGGACAAGCTGAACGTGAAGGGTGGCGGCATCGCCCTTGGTCACCCCTTCGGCATGACGGGTGCGCGCATCATGACGACGCTGCTCAACGCCCTCGAAGACGAAGGCAAGACCATCGGCATGGAAACCATGTGCGTGGGCGGCGGTCAGGGCATGGCCATGATCGTGGAGCGCCTCGCGTAACGCGACCGTTTACGAAAAATGCCCTGGCCGTACGGCCAGGGCATTTTTCATTTGCGTCGGCGGCTCAATTTTTCTTCCACGCACTGCGCACCTGGGAATAGGTGAACCAGACCCAAAAGACGCTGTAGGCGATGCCAATCCAGGTGGCCCAATGAAAGGCCAATATGCCCATGAAGAGCACGATCAAGTACAAACCCGCCAACTTGAGTAACGCAATACCCATCATTCACCCCTTCGGCCATCGCGTGTCGAATGCCACGCTGTTATTTTGTCGCTTCACTGAGACACGAGCCGACATTCACCGTGCGCGAGGTGCGACGACCAAACTCCTAGTCTCGTGAGGTGCCCATCACCCTCGCCTCGTGGAATGTCAACGGAATTCGTGCCTGTCACGGAAAGGGTCACTTTGACACCTTCCTGGCCGAGGTCAAGCCGGACATCGTGTGCCTGCAGGAGACCAAGGCGCAGCAAGAGCAGTCTCCGCTCACGCTGGAGGGCTACCACGAGTTCTGGAACTCGGCAGATAAGCCGGGCTACTCCGGCACCGCCATCTTTTCGCGCATTAAGCCGCTCGCGGTCACCGCGGGTCTGCCGAAGCGCCTCGAAACGAAGCATGAACTTCACGACGATGATTTCGGCAACACCAATAACGAGGGACGCGTCCTCACGGCCGAGTTTGAAGATTTCTATCTCGTGACCTGTTACACCCCGAATGTCAAAGATGACCTCAGCCGTCTGGCGGTTCGTCATGAGAAGTGGGACCCCGCATTCCTCGCGCACGTCAAAGCTCTCGCCAAGAAGAAGCCAGTGGCCTTTTGTGGCGACCTCAATGTGGCGCACACCGAGGACGATCTCGCACGACCCAAACAGAATGTGGGCAAGGCCGGCTTCACCGACGAAGAGCGTGATGGCTTTCGCGCGATGCTGGCCGCGGGCTTTGTCGACACTTTCCGCCTCTTTACCCAGGGCAATGGTCGCTACACCTGGTGGTCATATCGAGGCGGGGCGCGCAGTAACAACGTGGGTTGGCGCATTGACTATTTCCTGGTGTCGGAAGACCTCGTCGACAAAGTCGTGGCGGCGGAAATTCACGATCAGACGCTGGGCAGCGACCACTGCCCCGTCAGCATCACGCTGAACCTCTAAAACACCCTCGTTTCCGTAATAGGGTTACCCACTATGAACATTCGCCGTTTGTCGCTCCGCTTCTTGCTCCCCGCCTTTCTGGTGGGCCTGAGCGTCACCTTGCCCCTCGTCTTGGCCGGTGGTGACGTCAATCACGCCATCACCCGTGGGACCGTGTCGGCACCACCGAAGATCCTGCCCACGACCGAAGTGGTATCGATCGGTATTGAACCCACGCAGGTCTCGAACGTCAATTTGGGCTCGGGAACCTGGGAGATGAGTTTCTATCTGTGGTGGCGTTGGCGCGGACCCATTGACCCCGTCACATCGACCTACGTCACCAACGCCACCGGCGCGTCGACCAACTCCACGATTTCCTACTCTTTTACCGAAGGCAGCAAAGAAGTCCCCAAGCTCTTGGCCAATGGCGAGCACTACCAGCAGGCCTATATCTCCCTGGGATTCTCCGACGCCTTCCCGATGCAGCGCTATCCGCTGGATGTTCAGAATCTCGAGCTGCGTATCGAGAACACCACATACGACTACAACCAGTTGGTTTACGTCGTTGATCGCCACGCGTCGTCGGACCAGGGGCTGGTCGTGCCAGGCTGGAAGGTCCGCCAAGTTGTCTACGGCACCTACATGCACCACTACAACACCGACTTCGGCAACATCGAAGAAGGCCCCGCCTTCCAGGATTACTCCATGGTGACCTTTGACATCGTGGTGAATCGCCCGGTGAGCCACTTCCTCGGCAAATTGCTCATTCCCCTCCTCGTCGTCATCTTGGGCGCCCTATCGGCACTCATGCTGAAGGCGGGCAATTTCGACACCCGCCTCGCTCTCACGGGTTCAGGCCTCTTGACGCTGATCTTCTTGCAGCAGGGCTACTCGGCCGACCTGCCAAACCCGGTGCCTTTTGTTCTGATGGACAAAATCTATGCACTCGCATATGGAGCGGTACTGGTGACCTTCTTCAGAGTCATCTGGACGACAGACCGAGTGCACCGCAAGGAGCACGACGAGATGCGCTACGTCAAGGGCGATCGCCTCTTGGCCGCCATTCTCTTCGCCGCCCTGGTGGTGGGAGCGACGGTATTCATCGTCATCGCCTAGTCGCGAGGATCATGCCGCCACCACCGTCACGATGACGGCGAGGAGCCAACACACACTGCGCACGAGGTGCCACGCCTGAAGACGGGTGAGGTGCGTATGTGACTCACTTCGTGCCAAATTCTCGTGCTGCGGCACGGCCCCGATGACCGTGGCCACCACCGCGGCGAACACGAGCGCTCCGTGAATCCACGGCGCCAGTTGATGTCCGTCCGCAATCAGCCACCACAGTGACGTCACTCCTTGCAGCAACCATGCCGGGCCCACGGCCAGGGTGATTGCTCGGGTGTGATGTGCGTGAAATGCTGCCCACTGCTCATGGCCCACGAGAGAAAATCCGGGATAGGTGACGAACCCCACGACCGCCGTGAGGCCCAGCAGGTAGGCGTCACTGGCCAGTAGAAGTCGGGCCAACATGTCAGCCCGTGGAGCTAGTTAGCGGCGTTGTAACGCGCCGCGTCGGCGTCCGAGACGGACTTGGCCTCGTCGGGCACCATGACCGGGATACCGCCACTGACCTCGTACGCAACTTGACGGCGCGGGTTGAAGAGCACGTTGTCGGCCTCGATGTAGACGAGCGGTCCACGGTCGACGGGATCTACCAACACGGACAAAACGAAGGGGTCAATCATCTCAAGCCTCCTGGAGTGATGCGACGAGAGCGAGGACCTCAGCGACGTGAGTGTCGACCTCAGCTGAGCTGGGTGCTTCCACGTTCAGACGGAGCAGGGGCTCCGTGTTGCTGGGACGAAGGTTGAACCACCAGCTGCCGTGATCAACGGTGAGACCGTCAAGGAGGTCGACCGCGGCACCCTGCGCCGTCATCAGGTCGGCCACCTTGGCGACGGTCGCGGCTGGACTGGCGACTTCCGTGTTGATTTCGCCGGAGGCCTGGTAGGTCTGGTAGGGGCGGACGAGTTCGGACAGGGGCACCGAGGCCTCCGAAAGCAACTGCAACACAATCATGGCGGTGATGATGCCGGAGTCCGCACGGTAGTTCTCGCGGTAGTAGTAGTGACCGGAGTGCTCGCCACCAAAGATGGCGCCTGTCTCGGCCATGACCTGCTTGATGTAGCTGTGTCCGACGCGGGTGCGCACGCCGACACCGCCGGCTCGAGTAATCGTCTCGGGTACGGCCTTCGAACAAATCAAGTTGTACAGCACCGTGGCGCCGGGGTGGCGCTGCAGCAGCGCATCAGCCACCATCGCGGTGGTCACCGAACCACTGACCGGCTGAGCCTTCTCATCGATGAGAAAGACACGGTCGGCGTCACCGTCAAAGGCCAGACCGATGTCGGCGCCAATCTCGAGGACTCGGGCCTGAAGATCGCGAAGGTTCTCCGGCTGGATGGGGTCCGCGGGGTGGTTAGGGAAAGTGCCGTCCAGTTCCGGATACAGCACGTCCAGGTCAAAAGGAAGGCCCGCAAACACCATCGGGGCGACGAGGCCGCCCATACCGTTCGCGGTGTCAGCGGCCACCGTCAGCGGACGAAGGCTGGCGAGATTCACGAAGGAGTGAACGTGCGCGACCCACTCGGGGAGCAGGTTGCGCTCGCTGAATTCTCCGGTGCCGCCGGTAGCCGGCGACTCCAAGTAGTCAGCGGTCCACTCTTCGATTTGCGGCAGGCCCGACTCCACGCCGATGGGCTTGGCGCCCGCGAGGCACATCTTGATCCCGTTGTACTGCGCGGGATTGTGCGAGGCCGTGAACATGGCACCCGGAGCGTTGAGAAAGCCCGAGGCGAAGTAGAGAAAGTCGGTCGACGCCATGCCCAAGTCAGTGACGTTGACGCCCACTGCGCGAGCGCCCTCGGCAAAAGCGGCCACGAGGGAATCTCCCGACGGGCGCATGTCGCGGGCAATGACAATGCCCTCGGTCGCGACAAAACGGCCGAAAGCCGACCCGATGGCGCGGGCGAGCTCTTCGTTGATCTGATCCGGGTAGATACCACGGATGTCGTACGCCTTGAAAATCGGGGGAACGGGCATGGATGACGAGTTTACCCCTCCCCCGACTGCCTTCCGAGGGCCACGCGCCGGCGCGGGAGCGAACTACAGTAAATCGCCATGCCCCGTTCCACCACCGTCTGGCTAACCGGTCTCTCCGGATCGGGGAAAACCACCTCGGCGTACGCCCTGCGCGACCTCCTCGTGGCTCAGGGCCGCAGTGTCGTGGTCTTTGACGGTGACGACCTGCGCGGCGGTCTGTCGGCGGGCCTGGGATTCTCCGACGCTGATCGTGACGAAAACGTTCGCCGCGCGGGTGAAGTGGCCCTGTTGCTTGCCGACCAAGTCGATGTGGTGATCGTGGCCCTCATTAGTCCGCGCGCCACTGCCCGACGAGCGGTGCGCGCTCGTCACGACGAATTGTCCGTGCCGTTTCGCGAGGTGTATATCGCGACGCCACTTACGGTGTGCGAGTCACGCGACCCGAAGAATCTCTACCGTGAAGCACGCTCGGGAACGCGCTCGTTGATGACCGGTCTCACGTCGCCTTACGACGTGCCCGAGTCCGCCGAAATCACGGTGTCCACCGAAACGTTGACGCCCACTGAGATCGCCGAACTCATTTCCGCCTCGTTGTAACGACGCGGCCGGCGCCACCAGCGTCGGCGCCATAACGCCACGGCGGCGGCCACTGCCGTCAGATCGGTGAAGACGTTGCCCCACCAGCCCCAGGACGTATTGCCATAGGTCAAGGTCACGTGATGACTTGTCGGCACCACCACCATGAGATTGGGGCTCACGCGATAGGGGCCGGTCGCCCCGCTCACGTGCCAATTGGGGAAGTAGGAAATCTTGACTTCGATGGGCGTGCCTAAACGAGATACGTCAAAGCTCAACGACGTCGCCGTCACCACTTCGTGTGACACCGTGGTGGCGGGCTGGGCTTCGAGGTGGGGCAAGGGCGCACCGACCTTGGCGTGCGCCCAAGACCTCGGGCCACTCTCCGCGAGCAGATGGCTCCACGCGGCCGAGTTCTGCCACCACGCCACATTGGCGTTGAGCCAGCCGACTCGTGACGACGACCCAATCACAATCGGCGCGTAGGTGAGAGGCTGGACCAGCGGCGAGTGCTGAATCAGGTACACGTGCCAGGTGACTTGGTTCATCGTGGGCAAAGTATCGACGAGACGAAGATTCGCATTGGCGTTCGCGGCGGTGACCACGGCGGGTTGATACGCCAGGTAATAGCGAACCCCGAGCATTTGAAGGTGCTCGATGCCGAGCGTCATGTTGAGACCGCCGTAGGGCAGACCCACCATGGGGTTAGACGGCGACTGGCTGAGTTCACTTTGATCCAAGAAGTGATACGGCGTGGTGGCGGAGGACTCAAAGAAGAGTCCCTCCATCGAGCCGATGCAGTCGTGCGTGAAGTACGGCAGCGCCATAAGGGCCATCGTGGTGCCGAAGCGGTTCTGGTCACTGTTGTATTCCCACATCGCGCGGCCGCAGCCGTAGCGAGTGGCCAGAGCCTGTAGACGTGTGCTCACGGTGTGCAGCTCGCCCCAGCCAGACTTGGACTCGTACCCCGCGTAGTTATACGCCGTCCAGTTGGCCACTTCATTCCCACTGGCATTGACGCCGGTCGCGGTAGCGATGGGCGGAATGAGAGGGGGGACAACCATGGCCACGAGAACGCCCGCGACGATGGTGCACGCCGCCAGGGCGCGCGTGGCGTCATCGTAGAAACGCCCCATCGTGAGCGCGACGATGACGATAAGCACGATGAGTGCGGCGGTGGGAAAAAGCCACACCCGCCACATCGCTATCGGTCCGGTCAACCAACGAGCAACGAGAAGGCCACCCACCACTATCAACAGCGGCCACACCCCGCGCGCGAGGCGCGGAACGAGCCACTGCACCGTCACTCCACACAGCCACGCCGCGCTGAGATAAATCGAGATGAACCAGAAGGGGACGAGTCTTTCGTTCCAAATGATGCTCTGGGGATCGGCGATGTAGGCAATCAGCGACAAGGTCGCGGTCGAGGTCAAGAAGATGCCGAGGCGATCGGATCGAGCGAAGGCCACGAAAAGGGCAATGCCCGCCACCACGATGACCGCGCGGTCGCCGCCGGCAACCACCGACCCACTGGAGTTGACGTACCACCAGCCCATGTGCTGGAAAATCCCGTAGAAAGTCGCGACGGAGTTGTTCACGTACCCCATGGAGTTCGTATAGCGCTGCGTGGTGATGAAGGGCAACAACCACCACGCCACCCAGCCGAATGACAGCATGCCGGCGCCCATCAGTCGATACATCCGACGACGGCGACTGCGACGACGTTCATTGCTTCCGGGAAGTTCCGCGATGTAGACGACCACGATGGCGAGGACCGCGAAGAAGAAAGGCAGCACGTGGCTAAGGAGCGTCGCGGCCATCGCCAGGCTGGTGAGCCACTTGCCGCGGCCCGTGCGCATGAGGCGAGTCGCCAGACCAATGGAGAGAAGCGCGAAGGACAGGCCCAGCGAAAAGGCGTATTCACCCGCCATGCTCGAAAAGAGGTTGCCTCCATCGATGGTGAAAGACGCATCCAGCAAGAAGGGCACCGTGCCGGCGGCCAACGCGGCGGGAATGGGTCGCTTCGCTCCCATGAGGCGGCCCATCGCATACGCGCACCACGGCATCAGCAACGAGCCCGCCGCGGTGGCCAGCTTGAAAGCCACGGTGAAGGGAATGACGTGCGCGAGGTACGCCGCGAAGAGGTCGGGGATCACGAAATAAAAGTTGTAGAGCGGCATGCCCGCGAACCAGCCCGGATACCAGGTGTTCCAGGTCAATCCCGCACCGAGGTGGTGATATAGGTACGACGCCGAAACAATGTGAGCCCCCATGTCGCCACCGGTGGTGGTGGTCGACGACAGCAACAGATTGGGGTGCAGGACCCACAAAATGAGGTAGGTCGCCACGACGAGGACCACCGCGTCGGCCCACGCCCCCGGACTGAGACGGCGCCGTGCCATTAGTGATGCGCCTTCGACGCAAAATACGCCACGAGAGCGATGCCGTTGAATCCCGCGTGCACCATCACCGACGGCCAGAGGCGATCAAATGTCAGTCGCACCACCGCGAGCAGACAGCCCACGAGAAAGAGGCCCGCAAATTGCCGAAGTTCAAAATGGGTGCCGGCGAAGATGGCCGAACTGATGATCACGGCCGCCGCGCGGCCGCCGCGGCTCTCGGGGAGGGCGCGAAGTAGCCCGCCGAAGATGGCCCAGCGAAAGAGCAGCTCCTCGAAGAGGGGCGCCCCGACGATGGTGACGAGGGCAATAACGAGGGTGTGAACGATCGAGGCCGAGCCCATGACCTTGACCACCGGGCCGTTGAGGTCGTGCAGGTGAAAAGGAAGATAGAGAATGCCAACGACGATCTGCGCCACCACGCCGACCCACAGAAATGCCAGATCCGACCAGCGCCAGGTCCATCCGCCGCTGGAAAAGATGCCACGCCGGTATGCGACGATGAACCCGAGCGAAAATCCCAGCCAAATGCCGATTTCCGTAGCCACCGTGTACCAGGCGGGCCACTGACCGGTGGCGGACGGAGTGCCGCCGGCAATCGCGCTAGCGAGCGCCCCCGTCAGGACCGCCAACACCTGACCCAGCACGATGGTGCCGAGGGCGACGGCGACAATCGCTAGTCCCCCGCGGCGCGAGTGGCGGGGCTCGACCCTCATATCCGACATGGCAATAAGGCTAACCCCGAGTTAGCAACCCGACTGAAGTAGTGCCACAGCGACCCCCTAGGCTGTCTCGCAATGAGTGCTGCACCTAATAAAGACCCCCAAAAGCCCAATCGCCCCTCGTCTGGTCCCGTGAGTCCGGAACAGCGTCGGCGTTTCATCACCATTGGCGCCATTGCCGTGGTGCTCGGAATTCTTCTCATTCCAAATCTCCTGCACTCGGGCAAGGTCAAGCCCATCTCGTACAGCACCTTCTTGAAAGACGCTAAGAGTCACCAGATTGCGACCGCCACGATTTCTAACGCCTCGGGCATTATTACCGGCACCTTGGCCGATGGCAGCGAGTACAGCGCCACGGGACCGAGCCCCGTCATTGCCAGTGACGTCGAGAAACTTCGTGCTGATGGCATCAATGTTCAGTTCTCGAACCCGTCCAGCTTCTCCACCACTTGGCTCCCCTACATCATCTATATCTTGATCTTCCTCGGTATTGGCCTTTTCATTACCCGCATGGGGCGCAGTCAAATGAGCGGCATGATGTCGATTTCGCGCTCCAAGGCGAAGTCCTTTGACCTCGACAAGCCGACCACCACCTTCAAGGACGTCGCGGGCTACAACGGCGTCAAGATGGAAATCAACGAAGTCGTCGAGTTCCTCAAGACCCCCGCTCGCTACAAAGACATCGGCGCCAAGATTCCGAAGGGCGTCTTGTTGGTGGGCCCCCCGGGCACCGGAAAGACCCTGATTGCCCGCGCCGTCGCCGGTGAAGCGGGCGTTCCCTTCTTCTCCGTCTCCGGATCAGACTTCATGGAGATGTTCGTGGGTGTCGGTGCGGGTCGTGTTCGCGACCTCTTCCAGACGGCTCGCAAGCAGGCCCCGGCCATCATTTTCATTGACGAAATCGACTCCATTGGTCGTAAGCGCGGCGCCGGACTCGGCGGCGGTCACGACGAGCGCGAGCAGACGCTGAACCAGCTCCTCAGCGAAATGGATGGCTTTGACCCGACCGAGGGCATTGTCCTCATCGCCGCGACCAACCGCCCCGACGTGCTTGACCCGGCCTTGCTTCGTCCGGGCCGATTCGACCGCCAAATCGTGGTCCCCCTGCCGGACCTCGACGAGCGCCTCCCCATCTTGAAGGTACATGTCACCAACAAGCGTCTGTCGCCAGACGTCGACCTGGAGATTGTCGCTCGCGGCACGCCCGGCATGAGCGGTGCCGACCTGGCGAACTTGGTCAACGAAGCGGCGCTCCACGCCGTTCGTCGTGGGGCGCTCGAGATTCACATGGTGGACTTCGAAAACGCTCGCGACCGCGTCCTGATGGGCCAGCGTCGTGAAACCACCGTTCTTCGCGATGATGAGCGCGAGCGCATTGCGTACCACGAAGGCGGTCACGCCCTCTTGGCCTACGTCCTCGACAAGTCAGATCCGCTGCACAAGATCACCATCATTCCTCGTGGCATGGCCCTCGGCGTGACCATGACCTTGCCGGAAGAAGACCGCCATATCTACTCGCGCGAACACATCGAGGACTCCATCTGCATGCGCATGGGTGGCCGTGTCGCGGAGCTGCTCGTCTACGGCGACCTGTCAACCGGCGCGT
This sequence comes from uncultured Actinomycetes bacterium, assembly GCA_903885505.1. Taxonomy (GTDB): domain Bacteria; phylum Actinomycetota; class Acidimicrobiia; order Acidimicrobiales; family RAAP-2; genus RAAP-2. The sequence goes on from CAISIU010000050.1 coordinate 16,537, forward strand.
CCGACGACTTGCAACGCAACACCGAGCTGGCTCGTCGCATGGTTCGCGAATGGGGTATGTCCAAGGAAGTCGGCCCCATGGCCTGGGGGTCGCAGGGCCAAGTTTTCCTCGGAGAAGACCTCATGCACACCCGTGACTACTCCGACCAAACGGCCCACCTCATCGACCAAGAGGTGGAGCGCATTTTGCGCGATCAGGAGTCACGCGCGATTGAGGTGTTGACGCAGCACCGTCGCGGCCTCGACGCGATTGCGCGCACGCTGCTCGAAAGCGAGACCATCGACGGCGAAGAGGCCGCTCGACTCATCGATGAGGCCTGGGGCGAGCCGGTTCACCCCGCCGGCACCAAGACAGTGCGCTCGCTTCACCTTGAGGAAGGCGCGGACAGTTCTGCCGGAGCGGGCAGCTCAAGCTGGGCCCCGCCGTCTTTACCGACCGTCTAAGGCCACTTCTGCCGTTGCCGCGCCCGTGGCGTAAAAGACGGCGATCGGCGAGGAACTAGCAATCGTGGCGAAACCCGTGCCGGTCATCGTGCGAACGCGATAATACGACGCAGAGCCATTGACGCGAAGTTGTGCACCGTCGTAACCGCGAGTCGTCACCGACCCGCCACCGACGATTTGAACGACGCCGGAGGCCTGACCGGCGGCGTTGAGAATGAGGTGCAGGCCACTGCTCAGGGCTGTCCCCGAGCTGGCGACCAGCGACGTCGTCGACGCGCCGTCACGCAAGGTGGCCGCGACGGGCCCGGACGCGCGTAGCTCGATGGCCGCGATACCCACGCTCGGCACACCGGTGCTCGGAATGATGCGCAGGGAGAAGGCCGAGTGCGGATAGGCCGTCATCGTGACGGGCGCAATCTGAAAGTCGGCCATCAACACCGTGGCCGACACCGACACGATGTGGTCGCTGGGGTTAAAACCGTTGATAGTGGCGATGCCCGAGGTCGGCACATTGCCCCACACAAGATCACGATGCAGCGCGCCACCAAGCAAGATTCCCCGTAGCGATCCGCCGGGTGTCCCTTCGATGAGTCGAGCGACGATGCGGCCCGAGGCCACGTGCACATTGAGGGCCGCATTGGCCTCGCCAATGATTTGCGACGAGATGTTGATGGCCACGCTGCGGCCACCGGCAATGGTCAGCCCCTGATCGGCGCCGGGCGTCAGCACACCCGCAGAGGTGAACGCCGTCACCGACACCACCGCAGGCGTCGCGGCCGGATTGGCGAGAACCAGTGTGGCGGTCTGGTGAGCCAGCGTGGAGACGCCCGCGACCCACCATTCGGTCTCACCCGAGTGAGAGCACGGCGAGAGCTGTCCCCCGCCGTATAGGGCGCCACTGACGCCCCCGCCGTACACATCCGCGCGATAGGTCGTCATCGCGGCGGTCGCGGGTAACGCGCTCGTCACGCTGTGCGCCGCACGAAGGTGTCGCCTGGTCGTGGTCATCGTCGCGTCCAGCGAACCCACTACCGTGCGCGAGGCCCGCGCCACATTGGCCACCCGAAGAGTCGTGAGGTCATCGCCGAGGTGCTGTGACACGCCGGGGCAGGTGAGGGCACTTACCGTCGAGGCGTCAAAGCTGCGCGGCGAGGAGGGGCTACTCGCGACGTGATGTGTCAGAGAGACCGTGACGGCAGCGGCCACGGTCACGCCGGCAGCGAGCAGAACACGAACATTCTTCATCGGTTCCTCACGGTTCGTCGAGCCCGAATGAGAACTTCGAGGCGTTCAACTTGGCCAAAGCCGAGACCGATAACTCCCCAGAGCAGCAAGGTCGCGAGGGCGAAAATGGCGTTCAGCGGCACTTGGTGAAGAACCAAGGTGGCCGGGCCACTCGAGTGGCCGGACCTTTCGTATTGACCGACCCATCCGAGGACCGTGCGTCGCGCGAGGGGGTGCCCCTTGACTTCCAGCGACCAGGCGCTCGACGGTGCGAGGGGCACGAGGAAGGTAGATCCCGACAACGGGCTCTCCACACCCCAGGTCAGGTTCTGCGGCGTTCCGTCAATCTGCTGACCGGGGACGAGTTGGCGAGCGGTCGATAGCGGCGTCGCAATGCTGGCCACCAGCCCGTAATAGGCAGTGTTTTTCCAGATGGTGACGCCACCGGACCTCGACACCTGAGCAATATCACGCTGCTGAGCCAGAGAATCCATCAACGCAGCCGGAACTTCGTAGAGCGGCGCATTTTGCAGGTCCGCGATGCGCGGGGCCGGACTATTCATGACCACGATGGTTGAAATGCCGGCAATGGCCAAATCACGGCCCACAACGACGCTGCGTCCGGCCGCCAAGTCGGCCACGTCGCGCAGCACGACGTCCATTGCCCCCGTGAGCGGCGGCGCAAACAAGGTCGATCCACCGGGCACCGAATTCGTGCTGGTAGCGATCGATACTCCCGGTGCCACCGACCATCCCGCAATGGGCAGAGATCTCGGGTCGCCGATCCATAGCACTCGATAGCCACTCGCCGACGGGGTGTAGCTCGCGAGCGAGTCGGGCGATCCCGTGAGGGGCAATTCGAAGCGACCCGTCGACAGCGCCGGCACGATGCCCACCACGGTCAAGGGCAAGCAGACCACGGTGCCGGCGGCAATCACCTGGCGCCAGCCAAACGACGTGCCGCGAATGTCGTTTTCGAGAGCGGCCACCGCCGCACCCACGCACATTGCCAGTCCCACCGCCCCTGCGGTCATCAGGGTCGCCACGTCCGGAGCGAACGATCCCATGAGGTGGTGACTGGCCAACACGATGAGGAGGACGCTGATGGCGTACAGGGCGACGCCCACTTCGGCGACGGATCGCCGAGGGCCACGCGAGGCAATAACGCCCACGGCGGCGATGGCCACCATCAAGTAACGCCAGAGGCTCGGCCCAAAGGCACCGTCCGCCAAACTCAGAACGTGGCTGAGCGACAGTCCATCTGACGAGGTGGGCTGACCGAAGACGGAGGCTGCACGTGAGCCGGCGAGCAAGGTGTCCGCGGTGAGTGGGGCGAGCAGTAAAGCGACCGCCACCGTCACGCGCACCGCGAGGCGAAGCGGCGAGTACCCGCCCGAACGAATGACGCCGAAGCGCGCGGAGAAAGCCACCGCCCCGATAGCTAGGAGAGCAACAAGCAGTGCCGCGGGATCCATGGCCGTCGCCACCGCCACCTGGATCACCAAAATCAGAATCTGACCGCCGCGTGAATGGATGAAGCTTCGCTGGCCGAAGTGACTATCGCGGACGAATTCCTCGCCCCGAAATGGCTCCCACTCCAAAATCGCACCCACGCGGCGAAGGGCGAACGGCAAAATGGCCGCCACGCTCAGAACGTCGAGACGACCGCCGCTGATGAGGTTGAGGCACACGGGAAGAAGCCCATAGGAGATGGCCGCAATGATGCGGGCGCGATTACTCAGCACTCCGCGCAGCAGTCGCCAGATGCCGTAGGCGCCGACGGGAATGGCAAAGATCAAGGCCGTTCGCGGCAAGATTCCCATGCGGCCAAACACGACTGTTCCGGCCGCGCCGAGCACCGCGTATCCGGGCATGCCGGGTGCGCCCGAGCCCACGCCGGTCGGTGACCACGAGGCAAAGAAGTGATGCCACGTCGTCCACCAGGAATCGAGCGGGGCGAGACGACCCACCGTCGGCAAATGGGTGGCGACGAGGTTGTGCGTGCCGATGACCCACACCACGATGGCCGCCCCCACGAGCACGGCTTGACTTCGGAAATTTTGGAATAGCTGCAGCAGAGAGAATTGGCGCGTCGATCCGACGTCATCGAACGATTCGTCTTCCGAGAAGCTGGCGCCGAAACCCACGGCCGTATCACCGCTGAGGTCGATTTCCGCCTCGTGCGGTGGCAGCACGCCGATCGCTCGATCGATGCCGTCGTAGACCAAGTTTTCGACGAAGCGCCGAACACGACTCGAACCACCCACTTGGAGTCGACGAATGTCCTCGTCATCTAAGACGCGAGTTGTCTCAATTTCTGCGCGGCGGGTTCGTAGCTGTTGGCGGTGACGCCAGGCGAAGCGCCACGACCCCATGATGGCGCCAAAGCGATCGCTGTCACGACTGATCAGCGCGACCACTAGTTCGACGACGTCGAGTACCAGCCACAAGAACACCGTGAGAACTAATTCTCGAACGCCCCAACACGACAGGGCCGTCCATAGCTGGTGACGACGTTGCAAGTCTTGGCGTGACCGGCCACGTGTCGTGGCGGCCTGGACCTCGCGTTCGCCGCGCGCCAAACTCTGACGGTGCGCCGCGACGGCCTGCGGTGCCACGACAATGCGCGCACCGGCGATTTGCGCACGCCAGCAGAAGTTCAGGTCTTCACCGAGGGCAGGGATGAGAGGATCGAAGCCTCGGAGGGCGGCGAAGAGGTCGGCGCGCACCAAGGTGACACCGCCCGGAGCGACAAACACGTCTCGCTCAAGGTCCTGTTGACCGTGGTCAATCTCCCCGAGTTCAATTCGCTCACGAACCGAACCGAAGCGGTCGGCGACTTGCCCCACGTGGACCAAGATCAGTGAGTCGTCATAATCAACGATTTTCGGCGTGACGATGCCCGCGTTTTGACGGAAAGCCGCCTCCACCATCTGGCTCACGCAGCTGGTCTGCAGACGCACGTCGTCGTGGCAAAAGACCATAAAGGTCGCGCCCGAGACCATGGAAGCGGCTTCATTGCAGGCCGCCGCGAATCCAAGATTCGTCTCTTGCACCTTGACGAAGGTGTTCGGGGCCACCACGGCGACTCGATCGACGACCTCGGGGGCATCACCATTGGCCATGACCAAAATCGAGAGGTTCTCGTAGTCCTGGGCGACCAAGGACGCGATTGTTGCCTCGAGGCCGGGTCCGGGTCCGGTGGTAACCACCACTGCAACGACGGCCGGAGCACGGGTGTCCACGAGAGTCAAGGCTAGTTGCGCCCTGCTTTCGTCAGGGGCAAACTGTATAACATTTGCGAACAAAGTGCTATACTTTTGTTGTCAAAGGAGTTGACATGACCGAATTTGCCGACATCACTACCGAAGCAGGCCGCGACGCCGTGCGCAAGTTGCGCCAGTTTGCCGCCACTAACCCCCTCGCCCACAAGGTTCGCGACGGCCTCTACACCGCCGTCGGCCTTGGCGTCGTCACCGCCCAAAAGATCAACATTGGTTCACAGAAGGTATCGGGAGCGGTGAATGCTGACCCCGAGAAGGTCAAGGCCTCCATTCAGCAGGCCGGGGACATCATTGAAGGCACCGTCAAGGAAGCCGTCACGAAGTTCGAGACCAGCCTGAAAGACGCGGGCATCCAGCTCGAAGACGTGGTGAAGTCCGCAACGACCACCGCCCGCACTCTCCTGGACACCTACGGCGAGAAGTTGCCCGCCGCGGTGCGCGAGGCGGCGGACAAGGTGGTGGCGTCGGTCACCCCCGACGCCGCGCCGGCCGCCGATGAGGCGACGAATGCCACCGAAGCGGCACCGACTGAGCCCGAGGCTTAATTCACGCCCCAGCGCGCCCGGCCATCAGCAATGATGTCGGCCACGCTGGTGGCGAGAGAAATCTCCGGCTCCCACGAGGTGGCGGCCCGCAGACGGCGAGTATCACCGCGAAGCACGGGAACATCGACGGGCCTCACGAGCTGAGGGTCTTGATCGAAGCGCGCCTCGGGGAAAATCTCGGCTCGAATTTGATCGGCGATGTCGCTCATGGCGTAGTCCTTTCCGGACGCCACGTTGTAGATCTCGCCGGCTTGACCGTGCAGCGCCAGTGCCCGATAGGCCCGCACCACATCTCGCACGTCGGTGAAGTCACGACGCGTCGTCAAGATTCCCACCGGAATCTCCGTGCGCCCCTGTTCTTTGGCCTCCAGAAGTCGCTGCACCATGGCGGGCACGAAGAAAGTCGGCGCCTGTCCGGGGCCAATGTGATTGAAGGGCCGAGCAATCACCACGCGTTGACCAAAGGCCCTCACGGCGTGCGTCGCGAAGAGCTCGGCGGCGGCTTTGCTCACGGCGTACGGCGATGCGGGCGTCACCGCGTGAGCCTCCGTAATGGGCATCTCGCTGGCATTGACGATGCCGTACACCTCGGCCGATGAGACGAAGAGGACGGTGGCGCTGGGCGCGGCGTCTCTCGCCGCCGCCAACGTGGCACCGACACCTTCCACATTCACGTGAATCACCGCACTGGGATTCCCCCACGAGGCACCCACGTGCGCGAGCGCCGCGAGGTGGTAGATCGCCTCAGGGGCACTGGCGGCAAAGACCTCGCGCATCGTGTCGTAATCCGCCACATCGGTCGGCAGATCAACACCGATGACCTCGTCGCCTTGCGACTCGAGATGGGTACGAAGGTGTCGTCCCACGAAACCTGAAGCCCCGGTAATAACTGCGCGCATGTCGAAAGAGCCTAGAGCGCGAGGCGGTAGGCCTCGAGGTGCAGGGCCAGAGAGCGCTCCCACGTAAATTCGCGAGCTCTCGCGATGCCCGCCTCCTGGCGGTCTCGGCGAACTCCCGAGCTCTCCGCCAGCGCCAGTTCAATGTGGTGGGCCAAGGCATCGGCGTCACCCACCGGCGCAAGACGAGCTGTGCCCCCGGCCACTTCTTCCATCACCGTGCCGGCCGAGGTCACGACGGGCGCGCCACAGGCCAGAGCTTCGAGCACCGGAAGACCGAAGCCCTCTCCGCGAGACGGGTAGACCACGCACGACGCGCGGCTCATCGCGATGGGCAACGCCGCATCGCTCACGAAGCCCAAGCGACGAATGCGCGATGCCGCCGGGTGAGACGCCAGTTGCGACTCCCACTTCGACGTTTTCCACCCCGCCTGCCCGGCAATCCATAACTCGACTTCCGAGTCCGCGACCGCAATGTGGCGAAAAGCATCCAGCAACACGTCCAAGCCCTTTCGTGGCTCGACCGTGCCCACGAACAAGATGTAGGGACGATACGACGGCAAATCCTGCGGCCACTCATCATCGAGACGCGGACGAAAGCGCTCGTGATCAACGCCGTGCGGTGCCACCACGATGGGCATGGTGGGATTGAACTTCTCGCGAAGATCGCGAGCCGTGGTCTCGCTGACGCATATCAGGGCCGCCGCGTGGTGGCTGGCGTAGCGAATGGCCTGGCGAAAAAAGACCGCCTTCGTTGACTCGTGCCATTGAGGGTGCGAGAAAAACGTCATGTCGTGAATCGTCACGACGGCGGGGTGCGACAAATGGTGAGGCATGGTGTAGTGCGGACCGTGCCAGATGTCGGTGCGTCGTGCTTCGGCGCGGCGAGATACCCACCACGCCTCAAATCCCAGCCGCGTCACGCGATTGGTCGGCACCGAATCGACGACGTCGGCGCGGGGGCTCCAGTTCGTCCAGCGTGTGCGATCACCTCGCTGGGTCACCAAGGTGGTGTCGAGCGCGCTCGGCAGACGGCGTGCGATTTCAATGACGTAGCGCCCGGCACCGGCGGGCTGGGCCGGAACGGCGGACACATCGAGGGTCACGCGCAATTCCACACCTCCACATGTCGTGCCGCACACGCGGTCCACGACAACTCTCTCACGCTATCTCGGCGCGCTTCTTGTGCCGACGACGAGTCATCACGTGCCCGTGCCGCCAGAAGCGACGTCGCAATTGACTCCATGTCGCGAGGATCGCATAAGGCCACATCGCCTCGCCCTAGGGCGGAGGGGGTGGACTGGCTGGCGGCCACGGGTCGACCCGCGGACAAGGCCTCGACGACCGGTAGCCCCCACCCTTCAGCCAGGGGCACGTAGGCCACCACGCGGGCCAGTTCGTAGAGGCCGCCGAGCGTGGCTGCGTCGACTGAACCGAGCCACGTGGCACCGGTGAGGTCGACGCCCCCCCACCCGCGAGGGCCCACAATCACGAGGGGGCCGAGCTCGTCATCTTGCGCTCGCGCCGCCGCGTGCGCGGCGATGAGCCGTGCGTGGTTCTTGCGCGGTTCAATGGAGCCCACCGCGAGCGTGAAGTTTCCGGCCACCCCGAGGGTCTCGAGCAACGCCAGCGCGGCGGGTACGTCCGGTGTCACGGCGCGATGCCCCAGGTGCGCCACGTGCACTCGGTCGGAAGCGACCCCCTCGGCCAGCACCTCATCGCGCAACAACTCATTCGTGACCATGATCAACGACGCCGACCGACGAAATCGTTGCCAGCGTTCTTCGTGAAAGGCCACTCCGCGAGGAGTGAAGGTGTCGGGGAGGTGACGCCAGAGAAGATCGTGGAGCATGACACTGGATCGAGTGGACGTAGAGAGTGGACCGGCCACGCTGCCGGCATGAACGACATCAGACGGGGGCAGCGACACGGCCGCGTGACCCCACGCACGAATGAGAAGCGAGGCGGGTAAAAAGCTGCGCTCAATGTTGCCCGGCAGCTCATCGGGGGTTGACCGCGCCGTCACCGCGACAAAATTCGCGGCGTCATCACGAGCGCTCAACGCCCGCCAC
>CAISIU010000051.1 GCA_903885505.1 uncultured Actinomycetes bacterium
ATCCGTGCGGCCTATGACATTGCGGACCGCCACCACCTGCACAAGCCCGTGATGGAGCAGCCGCAGTACAACATCTTCTGGCGTGACCGCGTCGAGAAGGAATACGCCCGTCTGTACGAGGACATCGGTCTTGGCACCACGATTTGGTCGCCGCTGGCCTCCGGCCTGCTCACCGGCAAGTACCTCAACGGAATTCCCGAGGGCAGTCGCGGTGCCCTCCCCGGCTACGAATGGCTGCGCGGCGGTCTGACCGACGACGCCCGCAACACCAAGGTGCGCCAGCTCAAGGACATCGCCGACTCACTCGGTGTGTCGCTGGCTCAGTTCGCCATCGCGTGGTGCGCCGCGAACCCGAACGTGTCGACGGTCATCACCGGTGCGTCGAACGCTCAGCAGGTTCGTGAGAACTTGGCCTCGCTCGATGTCCTCCCGCTGCTCACGCCGGAGATCATGAACAAGGTCGACGAAATCAGTTTCTTCTAGTTATCTGACGAGGCCGTCGCCACGGAGGTCGCCCATAGTTGCGACCCCGTGGCGATGCCCGTCACATTCACCTTCGCACCCGCAACGAGCGTGGTGGGGGTGACACTGGCCGTGGAGTCAACCGTGACGGCCACGAAGCCGGTCGCCGTCCACATCTCCCAGAGATCTTTTTGACCCGCCACGACGACCGCCGTGACGGTCGACTTGCTGCCGAGAGGCTTCGCCTTCAGCCGCTGTGGAGCAGGGACGGGCAGAATGCTGGCATCGCTCACTGAGAGTGACGAACCAATCTGCATTCCCTTAAGTGACACCACTTGCCCCACCGCGAGGGTGGGGACGACGCCCGCAGGCGTCTGCGTCGTGGCGTCCACGCGGCCCGACGCGGTGACCACCGTGATCCACGCCCCGCCACTGGCGCTACGCACGATGGGCCCGCTGATACTCGTGGCCTTGGCCTTGGCCGACGAGGAGGCAGCCCGGAGAATTCGAATGGAAGTGGCCACATTCGCCGATGAGGTGAACTGACCGGGAATCTCCACAATCGTCCCGGGGGTCAACATCGCCAACGTGCCGCCGGAAATCTGCGTGCTGGGCGTCCACAAAATCGTCTCCGCCACCGATCCCACGTACACCGTCACTGTCGACGACTTCGGCTTCATGTCGCCGACGACGCCCGTCCAGTCAAATCGAGTCGGCTGCGCCGCCTGAGCGACCAGCGGCGTCACGACACCCGCCAGCACCACCGCGCTGAGGGAGATAAGGCGTCGCCACATGCCCCTCACGGTAGTGGGGAGAAAAGGACACTGTCAGGTCGGAAACGAATCGTCACCGTCTCGTCATAAAGCGAGATGTCAGCGGGGTCGCGGGACCGAACCCTCTTGCGCATTTACGGCGCAGGAAACCTGATCCCCCGCCAATGCCAGCACGATTTGCTCGGCGATTTGCACGCCCGCTTTGTCTTGCGCCTCGGCAGTCGAGGCACCCAGGTGCGGCGTCACCACCACCTCGGGCAGGGCGAACAAGGGCGAGTCGGTGCAGGGTTCGGAGGCGAAAACGTCGATGGCTGCGCCCGCCACGTGACCCGCGGTGATGGCGGCGGCGAGGTCGGCTTCGTTCACGATGCCGCCACGGGCGACATTCACGATGCGCACTCCCGGCTTGCAGGTCGCGAGCGTGTCGGCATTGATGAGGTTGGTCGTCTCTTTGTTCTTCGGCAGGTGCACAGTAATGAAATCTGACGACGCGAAAAGTTCGGCGAGCGACACGGCGCGCGCACCCTCGGCCGCCGCCTGCTCCGCCGTCAGGACGGGGTCAAAGGCAATGATGTTCATGTCGAAGGCACGCGCCCGTTCGGCCACGAGCTTG
>CAISIU010000052.1 GCA_903885505.1 uncultured Actinomycetes bacterium
CGTCATCAGTTCCACGGATCCCACGGGCGCAGTGTCGACTTCGACCTACGACGCCAATGGACAAGTGCTCCAGAGCCAGTCGACCAAGGGTTCCGTGACGACCGGTTCGACCTCGGCCTATAACCCCAATGGATCGGTGTGTTGGTCAACGCCACTCATTGTCTCGGGAACCCCCAGCTGCGCCAACCCACCACTTGACAGCGCGAATCAGACAACGATGAATTACTACGACCAGGATGGACGACTGGTCGCGACCACCACTCCCGGCACCGTTACCTACAGCTCGGCGACGCCCACAGCGTGCAATCCGTTGTCTAATTCATCCTGTGATGGCGTGACCTATTACGTCTACAACGAGATTGGTCAACAAATATCGGTGAGAACCCCGACGGATACCTCGGGGGCAGCGCTCACCACCTCGACCTTTTATGACGCTTCTGGCAATCCGATCGCCGTGATGACACCGATGGGACAAGGACTGTCGTGCAACCCTATGGTCACTGGCTCGTGTGCTGGGACCATCTACAAGTCCTACGACTCTCAGAACCGCCTTATCGAAATTCGATATACCGACGGCACGCCAAGTGTCTCGTTTACCTACAACAACGACGGATCTAAGGCCACCATGACCGATGGCACCGGAACGTCGGCGTACACCTATGACGATGCTGGTCACTTGGTGGCTATGAGCAATGGAGCAGGACAGGTCGTCACTCGCTCCTATAACCAAGCAGGCCAAGTGACGTGCTTGAGTTACCCGAAACTTGCGGGTCATACCTGCAATGATCCCAGTGCGGGAACGTCGTCCCCGGCGGCGGGCTTGGTGTCTTATTTCTACGACGCTCTCGGGCGACTCAGCCATGAGGTGACATGGACAGGGGTCACGCTGACAAACGCGTACGACTGCTCGGGCGCACTTGCCTGGATGTCGACGGGATCCTCATCAAACTTGACGTGCGACGCCGCAACCGACGCGTCACCGTCAATTCCAAACGACGCCTCGGCAATTACCACGACCTTCACCAGTGACCCCAGAACAGGCCTCTTGTCATCCCAGCAGACCAGCACCAGTGGCGGCGCTGTGAATCTGGTGAACTTCCAACTCAGCCGAGATGAGCTCGGTCGCGTTGTCAGCTCCACGCCCACTGTAAATTCGACAACGAATCTCGCCGATATGTACTCCTACGACACTTCGAATCGAGTGTCGTCCGGCCCCATCACCGGAATAGTGGGGCCAGCGGCATACCACTACACCTCGTCGGGTTCGATCACCGCAGCAACGACGAACTTTTCCTCAGCTGCCTACGCCAACAACGGTGAGGCGTGCTGGACCGCCATGACGATCGTTGCGACTCCCGCATGCAATCTCGCTCCGAAAGACGCGACAACCTACGTATACGACGCGAATGGGGATCGAGTTTCTTCTGCCAGTTCGGATGGTTCAACGGTTTTGTCCTGGTTTCCTGAGTCCGAGAGGTTGACCTGCGTGAATGTCGCGGGGACATCGTGCAATACCTCAAATCCCACCTCGACGACATCGGTCTTCAGCTACGACGGACAAGGATTGCGCACCGCAAGCACCACCGGCGCAGTCACAACGACATTCACATGGGATCAGAGTTCTTCCCAATTACTGGCCGACTCTTGGCACGACTACGTCTACGAGCCCGGAAATGCGGCTCCTTGTGCACAAATCGGTATTGACGGTTCAGTTCAGTTGCTGGTTCAAGACCAAAATCAAAACACTCGCGCCGTCATTGAAGTCACTGGTCAACCTCAGCTTGCGAACGGGGCAGTCCTTAACTACACCGATTACGACGCCTACGGAAACCCGATTACTCAATCGAATGGCAGTGCGAACCCTGGGGGGCTTGCGACTGGCGCCGTGGGATCAGATGTCACCACAACAATGGGATTCGGCGCCGGCTTCAGCGACATCTCGGGATTCACCTACTTGGTGAACAGGTACTTGGATTCACGCGTAGGACAGTTCTTAAGCGTCGATCCGCTGGCAAGCGTGACGGGAGAGCCTTACGTATTCGCGTCGAATAATCCAATAGCCTTCATCGACCCATTCGGACTTTCCCACTATGGCTGCGGTGAAGGTGGCGACTTCAATGGTTGTGCCCCGGGAATAGAACGCGGCAACCCTGGGTCACGTCTGGGTGAAGGAGGAAGTGAGGGAGATTCTTCGCTTCGAGATGCGCGACCAAGCTCTGGGTCTGCCATGCTGAGAGTGGCGAGAGCGTTAGAAACCTTTACTAAGGCGATTCTCAATATAAAAGATCAGTTCGCCGCCCAAACCGATAAAACGGTTCTTTATTATGGCCAGGACTTGAATGGTAATGGGTTGGTCGGCAGAGCCCAAGAATTGGCTAATAATTTCGGAGGTCAGACACTTGAGGAAACCATGAAACGTTGGAACGTTGAAGGCGCATTCAAGGCAGTGGAGTACAACGTTGACATGAATGCAGCTGAAAATGCAAGCAGGCTGGCGTCCGGTGTTTTTGCGAAAAATGCACAGGGGATAGTCAGGGTCATCTGTGGTTCTAATGTCAACATGAGTGGGACGTTCGTGACCGTCGAATGGCCCGCCATTGAGGCGGCCATAGATAGGGGCCAAGTCACAAAAGTGATCTGGTACGATACTAAAGGGGCTGTAATCTCTCGACCAACGCTGTTTTCCAAATGAGAGATGAACGATGAGTGAGACGGAACGGCTTAAGATGGCCGAAGAACTCGCCGAGGTCTACAGAATCTCAACTTTGAATGATGAGGAACAGCTTGAAGAGGTAGTCCGCAAATATCTCTCCCTCAATCGAACTGCAATGACCTTCTACGTATCACAATGCGAAGGTCGGCATCCCGAAGTATCACGAATATTGTCCTCGCTTCGCGTGGAATGTTCCGTTGATCATTCGCAGAGAATTCGAGCAGTGGTTGCCAGGATTGACGGGGAGTCTCTTTATCGAGAGTACGTTCCCAGAATCTTTCACAAGTATCTAGAGATGGGCAGGCGTGATCTTGAAGCTCCGACACCTCCAGATGCTGTGTTGCCGACGCTAATTAGCATTAATGAGAATCAGACGCTGACCTATATATTCAAAATACTTTCGCAGTATCCGAAGGGATACCCGAAAACTATCTGGCTGATCCATGACATTCAGAAATTGCATTATCTAGAAATTATTGATTTCTTAACGGTTGGACTGGGGAGCAATTACAGTCTCTACCGGGAGACTTGCAGAAATCGATTGATTTCTCTTTTTCCGAACTTCTACAGGTTAAGACGAGAAATTTCAGATAATAGGCAATTCAATTCCAACGAGATAGAGGTAATTCGACAAGAAATCAAGGCAAGCAACTCGCTAGATGGATGGAGGACTTTGAATCACCCCGGGAAAGTGGGACACAAAATCCTCTGAGAGGATTAGTGCATGTCAGGAACTCCCCGATACTCACCCGAGCTACGTGAACGAGCCGTGAGGATGGTGCTCGACAAGCGACCGGACTACAAGTCCGAGTGGTCGTGCGTCAGCGACATCTCGAAGTTGTTCGGCATGTCGCCCGAGACACTCAGGAGCTGGGTTCGCAGAGCTCAGGTCGACGACGGCCAGAGACCTGGGCTCACCACCGACGAGCGCGCTCGCATGAAGCAACTCGAACGGGAGAACAGGGACCTGCGTCGCGCGAACGCCATTTTGAAGGACGCTTCAATTTTCTTCGCGACCGAGCTCGACGGTCAAACGAGGAAGTAGTTCGCTACATCGATGCCCGAAGGGATCGATGGGGAGTCGAGCCGATCTGCAAAGCCCTGCAGTTTGCTCCCACTACCTACTACGCGGCCAAAGCGCGCCCCACCTGCGCCCGACGCCAGCGCGACGAGGCCCTGAAGTCCGAGATCACCCGTGTCTACAACGACAACTTCGCCGTCTACGGCGCCCGCAAGGTCTGGAAACAGTTGAACCGCGAGAACGTGCCCGTCGCGCGCTGCACGGTCGAGCGACTCATGAAGGACCAGGGACTGCTGGGCGCGCGGCGCGGCCGACGTTTCAAGAAGACGACCTTCAGTGACGACCGACTGCCTCGTCCGAGCGACCTCGTCGACCGCCAGTTCGTCGCCAGCGCGCCGAATCGACTCTGGGTTGCCGATCTCACCTACGTGAAGACGCATTCTGGATGGGTTTACGTCGCCTTCGTCGTCGATGTGTTCAGTCGGGCGATCGTCGGTTGGCAGGTCTCGACCTCACTGCGCCGTGACCTCGCGCTCGACGCACTCGAGATGGCGATTCACTCGCGCAACGCCCAGGGGCTGTCGGGGGTGGTCCATCACTCTGACCGCGGCGTTCAATATCTCAGCATCCGCTACTCGGAGCGACTCGGCGAAGCCGGTGTCGTCGCCTCCGTTGGCAGTCGCGGCGATTCCTACGACAATGCCCTCGCCGAGAGCTTCAATGGTCTCTACAAGACCGAGTTGATTCATCGTCGCGGTCCTTGGCGCAACGTCGAACACGTCGAATGGGAGACGCTCACCTACGTGGACTGGTTCAACAACCGGCGCCTTCACGGCGAAATCGGCGACGTGCCGCCGAGGGAATTCGAAGCTCGTTACTATGAACTCAACGAGTCAGAAAGTCTGGACGTTTTGGAAGGATTCGTGTCTTCACAAAACCCGGGGTGATTCACTTCTATCGAGAGAGTTTCGAACCCCGTTTGCACGGTGCAATGTCAACGCAGTTTCCATTTCCCAGATTGGCCGAACTTGGTTGGTGAAATGCGCTTGTGCCAGCCGCCGTCGTACCAAATGACGTGATGGAAATTCTGGGCCACCTAAACCTTCGGAGTCCGAGGGCACAGTTCTGATTTCTATACCTTGCGCGGCCTATGGGCGAAATATGAAAACCCGAGAATCCGCAGCGACACTAACGTGGAGCCATGCCCTCAGATTCCCTTCGTGATGTGGCGGGAGTTGACCGTGTCGGCCCCGGCCGATACGTGGCCCACCCCACTGACAACTACACCGTGGTCGGTCGACCAAATGGTGGTTACCTGCAGTGTGTGATGGCATCGGCGGCGTTGGCCGAGGCGATTGCCCAGGGTTCACCGCACACCCACGCCCTTGCCGTGTCGACGAACTACGTCAATCCGCCGGAACTAGCCCCCGTGGAAGCGCAAGTGGATATTCGCCGTATCGGCAAGAGTGCCACCTTCGCCCACGTGACCTTGTCCCAAAACGGCGCCGTCACGACCGAATCCATCGTGACGCTGGGCGTGATCGGTGACCGCAGTGAGCCTCGTTACACCGCCACGTCGCTGCCCGAACTTCCCGAACGAGAGACACTGGAGCGCCTGAACGCCCCGGGCATCGGCATTCACAGCGTTCTCGACATGCGTCTTGACCCGCAGACCACCGGGTACGCCCGTGGAGAGTTGTCGACCTCGGCGGAATTTCGCGGCTGGCTGCGCCTCGACGATGGCGACTCGTCCTGGACGCCGTGGAGTTTGCTCTTTGCGTCCGACGCCTTTCCGCCCGCGACCTTCCCCCTCGGTTCATCTGGCTGGGTCCCGACCTTGCAACTGTCGTCGTATATCCGTCGCGACCCCATCGGGGAGTGGCTGCGTATTCGTCAATGGTGCACGATGATTGACGACGGCGTCGTGGACGAGCGCTGCGAGATTTTTGACGAAGCTGGTTACTTGGTGGCGTCGGCGGTGCAGCTCGCGCTGGTGAGGTTTCCCGAGCGGTGATCGGGTCCGTCAGCGATGAGGGCGACCTCGTCTTTGGACGTAGTCGCATTTCGTCCTCGGATATCACGGTGCACTTCTCGACCTCGGGAGGGCCGGGCGGTCAGCACGCCAATCGCACCTTGTCCAAAGTGACGGTGAGTGTGGACCTGGCGAATTGCGCGGGAGTCTCCGACGAAGTGCGCGCCCGTGTTCGTCTCGCGCTCGGCGATCGTGTGCAGGCCACGAGTTCTCGGCATCGAGTGCAATCTCGAAACAAGGCGCAGGCGCTCGAGAACTTGGTGGCTCGCTTGGCGGAGGCGGCGACTCCCCAGACGCCTCGCCGGGCCTCTCGGCCGACGAAGGCGTCTCAGACGCGCCGCATGGACGAGAAGCGCCGTCGTGGGGAGATCAAGCGCACTCGGCGCTCCACGGATGACTAACGCGCGTCGGTGAGGTGGCGCTCGATAGCGCTGAGTGCCTTGCGCAGCACGAGGTCGGAACGAGCCTCGGTTTCTTCGGTGATGCCCCGTAGCGCGGATAACGCGGCGTAACCGGCCGCGACCAACGCACCGTCATCGTCGAGTTCCTCGTCGCTCACGTCATTCAGCTCGGGCGATGCCTGACCGAGACGCAGAGTCACGACGCCCGCGTCGCCTAAGGGTTCGGTGGGGGAGACGGGCTTCACTAATCCGGCCGTCGAGACGCGAGCGCGCTTGACGCCCTTTAGCTCGGCGGCGGTGAGGTTGGGGACGTTGAGGTTCAGCAAGAAGTTGCCGTCGTGGCCTTCGATTTCCGTCAAGACATCAACCGCAACCTCGGCGGCCGTGTCGTAGTGCACGTTCTCGCCCCACTGCACCGAGACGGCGAGGCCGGGCAGGCCCAATTGACCACCGGTCAAGACGGCACCCACGGTGCCCGAGTGCAGCACCGAGCGACCCACGTTGGCACCGGCGTTGATGCCCGAGAGCACGAAGGTGGGCTGAGTGCCGAAGTAGCCAATGGCGCCCATGATGGCGCACAGTGCGGGCGCGGCGTCGAGGGCGAAAGCCTCAATGGACTCGGCACCTGCAATGACGCGTCGTTCAAACGGCACGTCGGGGTGGGCAAAGACGTCGCCCACGGCCGAGCTCATGCCCGAGAAGTTGCGGTTGGGGGCGACCACGACGGCGGAGCGATTCTCACCCTCGGTGATCCATCGGGCGACCGCACGGGTCAGGGTCTGAATTCCGGGGGCATCGATGCCGTCATCGTTCGTGATTAGGAGGCGCATTAGTCGTACAGTATCGGGGACACGTGAACGGTCGGTGACGGAGGTGCAAATGAACGTTCCCACCGGACAACAAGTAGCAATAGCCCACGGCGACCAGCGCGCCGTGATCAGCGAGGTGGGGGCCACCTTGCGTTCTTACGTCACGGGTGGCGTTCCGGTGATTGAGGGATTTGCCGTCGAAGAACGCGCCTCGGGTGGCCGCGGCCAAGTTCTCTTTCCCTGGCCGAACCGCATGGACTCGGGCGTCTGGGAATTTTCCGGTCGCCAGGGTCGCGCCGCGATTGACGACGCGGGCACCCAGACGGGTAACCACGGCCTCGCTCGCTGGCGTCCGTTTCGCCTCGACGCGGCGAATCAGAACCGCTGCGTCTTTTCTTTCGTGCTGCACCCCTCACCGGCCTACCCCTTCCTCGCTCGCTTAGAAGTCGCTTATCACCTCGGGGTGCTCGGCCTCACGGTCACCTCGACGGTGACCAACCTGGATGACGTGCCCATTCCGGTCGCCCTGGGCTTTCACCCCTACCTGTCGGTGACCACCCCGACGATTGAGGGTGCGCAATTGCTCGTGCCGGCTTCCGCGCACGTCGCCACCAATGAGCGACTTTTGCCCACGGGAGAAATCTTGCCGGTCGCTAATGGGGACCGTGACTTTCGCCGACTTCGATCGGTCAGCGGTCACGTCATCAACACCACCTATACCGAGCTGATTCGCGACGACCTCGGTCACGCGACGGCGCTGGTGGTCGACGACAACGGGGGAGTGGTCGAGCTGAGCTGCGACCGCAATTTCCCCTACTTGCAGGTCTACACCGGTGACCAGTTGGAACGTGGGCGTCGCCGCACCGCGATCGCGATTGAACCCATGACCGCGCCACCGGACGCGCTTCGTAGTGGCAAGGACCTCATCGTGCTGGAACCCAATCAACACTGGGCCGGATCGTGGCGGGTGCGTCGACCATGAGCCAGCGCGTCGCCTTCATCACCGGTTCCACCAGTGGCATCGGGGAAGACACCGCCCGCTACTTCGCGGCGCGGGATTTCACCGTGGTGCTGAACTCCGTTCGCTCCGTGGCAGCCGGTCAGGCGCTGGCGGCCGAACTCGGTGGTTTTTACGTTCAAGGTGACGTCGGAGTTGAGGGGGCCGCGCCGAGACTTATCGACGAGGTGCTCGCCCACACGGGTCGCCTCGACGTGTTAGTCAATAACGCCGGGGTCACCAAGGTGATTGCGCACCCGGACTTGGACGCGGTGACCCGAGACACCTGGCGAGAGATTTTCGAGGTCAATGTCTTTGGCACCTTCGAACTTTGTCGCGCCGCCTTACCGGCGCTGCAGGAACACGGTGGCGCCATCGTCAACGTGGGATCGATTGCCGGACTTCGCCAAACGGGGTCATCCATTCCTTACGCGGCGTCCAAGGCCGCCCTTCACCATCTGACCACCTTGCTCGCCAAGGTGGTGGGTCCGTCGGTGCGCGTCAACGCCGTGGCGCCGGGTCTGGTGGACACTCCGTGGACAGCAGATTGGGATGTGGTGCGAGGTTTCGTGGAGGCCCTGGCCCCGCTCAAGCGCAGTGGTCAACCCGCCGACATTTCCGACGTGATCTACCTCTTGGCGACGAATTCTTACGTCACCGGCCAAATCATCGCCATCGACGGCGGACTTACGCTGACGGTATAGGGGGCAGGGCGAGACGCATGGTCTCGCTTAGCGCAAAGGCCGCGGGGGCAATGAGCGCACCGTCGACCAGCGGCAGCGCCGGCAATTCAATTAGTGCCCGAATCTCGGGTGGCAAGAGTCCCACCGAGGCGGCCACGATGGTGCGATACCCGCTCTTCTGAATAGGAGAACCCCCGACCCCACGCAACACGAAGCGTCGGGTTTCCTTGCCCGCGCGAGTGAGGCGAAGTTCGGGCAAGAAGCCCACGAGTCGCTCGTGTAGTTCAGCGACGGTGACGGGTAGGTCGCGCGCACCCAGATCGTGGCCCACCTGACTCATCTCGCGAACGTAACCGTCTCGTTGTTCGTCACTGAGGGTGGTGGCACCAAATCGCTCGTACGCCGCGAGGAACATTGCGACCTCGCAGCAGTGCACCCATTCGAGAAGGTGGGGGTCACTCGCGCGGTAGGGCTGGCCGTCGGCGGTCACACCCTCAACGCCCAGGTGCATGGCCTTCACTCGCTCGATGAGTAGATACGCGTCAGCCTTTGATCCGTAGGTCGTGGTGCCAATGAACAGCGCGGTGTTCTCGAGTCGACGCAGCGGTTCGTCTCGATAACGCGAGTGTTGGTCCACGCCGGCCATGGCGAGGGGGTGCAGTAGTTGGTACAGCAGTGACGCCATGCCGCCAATGAGCATGGATCCAAGGTCCGCGTGAATGAGGCGCATCACGCCGTCCACGGGGGCGTAGGCGAGGGCGGGATCGAGGCAGGGCGGCGGCGGGTCGCCACGAAGTCCCATGGCCGCGCGCACACGTCGCTGGGCGCGAGCGCGAAGGTAAGAAGCGACGACCGTTGTGCCTCGTCGGCCAATGTCGCGCAGTGACTCTCGCTCGCTCATAGGCTCACCCTACGAGCGCAAGTGAAAGGTGGCCACACGTGACGACCATTACTAGCCCCCATATCGACACCGTGGTCGACCACCAGCTCGACAAAGTTTGGAAGGTCATCGTTCTAGACGATCCCGTGACCCCCATGTTGGTGGTGACCATGGTGTTTCAAAAGGTCTTCGGCTACCCCAAGGAAAAGGCCGAATTTCTCATGCTCACCGTGCACCACGAGGGCCGCGCCATCGTGTGGTCGGGGGAGCGTGAACGAGCGGAACACTTCTGCGTTGCCCTTCACTCCCACGGCCTGCTCGCGACGGTGGAGCAGGAGGACTAACCGTGCGACCCTTTCGTCGCCGACGTGACGGTCAGATTGCCGTCAACCTGAATGATGCGGGTCGTGACTTCGTGCGCCACGTCTTTCGTGAAATCGTGGCCGCCGAATATGACGATGATGGCGTTATCCACCCCGTCATCTACGCCCGCATCACGCCGGGACTGGACCACGACGACCCGACTCGACTTTTCGAGCGTCAGCAGGAAGTCAGCTCGGTGGCCGAGCGTGCGCTACAGACTTGCGACGACGACCTCTTAAATGACAGTGACGCGTGGGCGTGGCTGCGCACCATTCAGGTGGCCCTTCGATCGCACGCCTTCGGCCGCGATATTCGAACGGCACAGGACTACCAGCAGGTCGAGGGCGAACTTCGGGGCTATCTCGAGTCCTTGCAGTATCTGGCCTGGGGCCTCGCTCGCGCCCTCTCGAGTGAGAGATTTACTTCTGGACGATGACGGCGGGATTGCCCACCGCCGTCGCACCCGCGGGCACGTCGCTGAGGACCACCGCGTTCGCGCCAATCTTCGCGCCGTCACCGATGGTGATACCACCAATGATCTTGGCGCCCGGATAGATAGTCACGTGGTCGCCCACCACGGGATAGGACTCACCGTCTTGAGAGCCCACGGTGACCTGGTGGAAGATCGAGCAGTGGCGACCGATGACCGATCCCGGTCCAATCACGATGCCGTTGCCGTGGATGAAAACGGTGCCCTCACCGATGACCGCCCCGTGGGCAATCTCGATGGTGGAAATCACCTTGGCTAGTTGCAGGCAGAAAATGGCCCGGCGGTGACGGCCTCGAGCGTCGTATCGCGCACTGCGGCGATAGAGGCGAAGGGCGTGCCACTGGGTGGCGAAGAGGGAACTCAGCAGTGTGCTGTTGGCCATGGGCGAAGCGTAGTCAAGGCACCCGGAGCACAGCCCGTGTCGCCGGTGCGGCTCTTTGTGGTGGAGAGGCAGAACGTTTAGACCAGACAGCAGCGAGGTTTCCATTGGTCCGCCTCGAGTCGATCGTCACCCAACGGCTTCAGGTGTGGTCAGGGTCCCCGCTTCTTGTCAGCGAGTTCTTATTCGTAGCCCTCGAGAGCGAATGGGTTGAGGATTTGGCGACCCCACAGTTGCTCGGCCTCGAGTTTCGTGAGACGAGCTTCGTCGGCGCACTCTTTCCACTCAGACCGAATGATGTGTAGCTGTTGGTCAATGATGGATTTCGCCTCGCTGGCGGACAGTAGGTACTCTCTCGCTGCGGCGATGCACGTGGTCAACTGGCTCAGTTTCATTAGTGGATTGAGCGGATTCTCATCATCTCGTCCCACCGCCATGGACTGAACTGCCTCACCACCGGAGCGTGGCTGAGGGCAGATGTCATAGGCCGGTGTCAGCGCGAGGGTCTCCCCGTCCCAGAACGCCGCGTGGTTTCGCGCGTGATCATCGGTGTTTCCAATGCAAACGTTGAAGGTGATGCGGGCAAAAAGTTCTCGCAAGGTGTCGGAGGCTGTGACGAAGCGCTCGCGGATGAGGTCGGCAAGGGCTGGATACGTCGCGTAGCGGCCCATCATTTCGTCAAGCCCGAGCATTGTTAACGCAGAGACCATCATCTTTCGCTGACCTGGAATTTCAGTCCGATCGAAACGCTCAACCAGAAGAACATCTCGGCCTAACGAACTCACCACCTCCGTCGACGCCACGTCGAGGCCAACGCGGCGCGCCATCAGCATCGCAACTCCCTCCGCTTTCACTACGGGGAAGTAATCCGAACGAGATGAGAACTTGGCAATTAGTCGACGGTGTCCATCAGCAAGCAGCGCCTTCGGCCTCGCTCCGCCTATCGCCGATCCTTGGAAGAGCGCTTGGTCAAGTTCAGGGGAAAATGGCTCTCCAGATTCAAGTCGTTCGGCCGCCTCGACCAACTCCTCCAACTTCCCTTCCCCGTGTCGTGGCTCGTATCTTTCTGGACTTTCCTGAAAATCAAGAGCGCCGATCCGATCGGACCCCGACTCGAGAAGGTAGGTCATTGCATCGAGCTCAATGTTGGGCGAGCCAGAATGCCGACGCTCGATGACGCGCCTGCCCCACGAGTCGGGAGCGCCGTCAGCGATACATCCGGCAATCACCAGTCCATCCATGGGGGCGATCGGGCCTCGTTGGAGTGGGAGCTCGGGAAGGTAGAGGGCGATGGCGTCATTCCGGCTTTGATAGCTGGTGCCGTATGAAAACTGTGTCACGGAGCCACTGGTCGTGAGTACGCCTGCAACCACGGGTTCTGTCGCGCGGGGGAGCCACACCCATACGTAGACGTTGGACGTCGATTTAGAAGGCATCGTCAATGACCTTGCTCTGCCCACGAATCCTTGACGGGATTAACGCGAGTTGTCGCTGTGCATGACCGAGGACAGCGTCGAGTTCTCTCCTGTCGGAGGTGAAGAGGGGGACCCCGAGCAATGTCGCAACTTCAAAGACTGACCCGATGGCAACCGAGAGATCGCCGCGCTCAATCTTGCGGAGGGTAATGACGGATATTCCAGCCCTTTCCGCCAAGTTCGCGCTCGTCCAGCGTCGCTCTCTGCGCGCCATGGCGATATGGGCGCCTAGGACCTTGGCGGCATCGCGACTTTGGGGGTGGTAAGCGTGTGGCTTCCGCATGGCCTCTCCTTAACTGTCTTTAGAGTATCAGTTAAGTCCTTAAAAGATATTTTATTATCAATTTATTCTTACAGCGCCCTTGATGAGTGCGATTCAATGGTCTGACGTGGGGCCCAGGCGATAAGGACCCGGCACCGACATTCTTGTCGTATTCACCTTGGGTGTCGTGCCCCTGTGGTCAGATGGCGCCGAATAATGAACAAAGTCCTGGCCTTCCTCCGTGGTGGGAAGAAGGCCAGGACTTTGTTCGTGAGTTTGAACTACTTCTGCGCAAACCCTGTGGTGCGCCCCTCGGGATTCGAACCCGAAACCTGTGGATTAAGAGTCCATTGCTCTGCCGTTGAGCTAGAGGCGCGGAGAGATACTACAACTTCCGCGCCCCTCGCGCTACTTCTGGATGGCCTTGACCTCGAGGAACTCTTCGAATCCGTACTTGCCGAGCTCGCGGCCAATGCCGGACTGCTTGTAGCCACCGAAGGGGGCGAAGATGTTGAAGTTGCCGCCATTGATCTCCACCTGGCCGGTGCGAATCTTGCGGGCCACTTCGAAAGCCTTCTCCTTGGTGCCGGCCCAAACGCCACCGGACAGTCCGTAGAGCGAGTCGTTCGCAATCGCGATGGCTTCCTCTTCGCTGTCGTAGGGGATGATGGACAAGACCGGTCCGAAGATTTCCTCCTGAGCGATGGTCATGTCATTACGCACGTCCGAGAAGATGGTGGGTGCCACGTAGTAACCCTGCTCGAGGCCTTCCGGCGCGTCGAGGCCACCGGCGATGAGGCGTGCGCCCTCGTCGATGCCCTTGCGGATGTAACCGAGCACGCGCTCCTTTTGGGCGGCTGAGACCAACGGTCCAAGCAGCGAGGCGCCGGTGATGGGGTCGGCCGGGGTGTAGCCCGCGACGGTCGCCACGGCGAGGTCCTCGGCTTCAGCCAGACGCGAACGCGGCACCAGCATGCGGGTGAGCGCCGAGCAGGTCTGGCCCGAGTTCAGGTAGCACTTGAAGATGCCGTCGGGAATGGCGGTCGCGAAGTCGGCGTCGTCCAAAATGATGTTGGCGGACTTGCCACCGAGCTCGAGAGAGACGCGCTTGACCATGTCGGCGGCGATCTCCATGACGCGCTTGCCGGCACGCGTGGAGCCGGTGAAGGAAATCATGTCGGTCTTCGGGTGCGCCACGATGGCTTCACCGACAACCGGGCCCGAACCGGTCACGAGGTTGAACACGCCGGCCGGCAGACCAACCTCTTCAAAAATCTCCGCCAGGATGAAGGCGTTGATGGGGGCCACTTCGCTGGGCTTCAGCACCACGGTGCAGCCAGCGGCCAACGCGGCCGCCACCTTGTTGGCGATTTGGTGCAGTGGGTAGTTCCACGGCGTGATGCAGGCGACGACGCCGACGGGCTCACGCACCAAGGTGGAGTTACCGACTTCTTCTTCCCACTCAAAGTCCGCGGCGCGCGCGGCGTTGTCGGCGAAGGTCGCCGTCGGAATGCCGGCCTGGATGCCCTTCGCGAGCATGAGGGGCATGCCGACTTCGTTCGCGATGCACAGAGCAATTTCGTCGCTGCGCTCCGCGAGCTTCTCGCTCACGCGCGACAAGAACTCACCGCGGTCCTTCGCGGCCATGACGCTCCACGCGGGAAATGCCGCGGCGGCCGCCTCGACTGCGCTGTTGGCTTCGGCGACGGTGCCGGCGGGAATGGTGGCGTACAGCTCGCCGGTTCCCGACGTGAAGACCTCGAAGGTCTCGCTCGATTGCGCCTTGACCCAGCGGCCGTTAATGAAAAATGAATCCTTGATGATGGCCATGCCATCCCCCCTTCGTCATCGGTGACGTCGCGACACTATCGCTCGGAGAAGGAAAAAGTAAGCGCCGCCCGGTCCGATGGACCAGGCGGCGCCTTGGGGTGGACGGCGGGACTTGAACCCGTGACCTCCGCGGCCACAGCGCGGCGCTCTAACCAGCTGAGCTACGCCCACCAAGAGCCTCCAGTATGCCACAGGGCGCTCGGAGCCTGTCCACCGCGCTCGGTACGATGAGGGCACGCCTCTGTAGCTCAACTGGATAGAGCAGATGGTTTCTACCCATCAGGTTGCGGGTTCGACTCCTGCCGGGGGCAC
>CAISIU010000053.1 GCA_903885505.1 uncultured Actinomycetes bacterium
CATGGTGATCGACTCAGGCCTTCCTCTACGTGCATTTGAGGACATCGTCGAATCGTTCGCTCCCCTCATCGACTACATCAAGTTCGGCTGGGGAACGTCCGTGGTCTACCCCATGGTCGGGCGCAAGATCGAAATTCTGAAGGCCCACGGCATCGGCGGATATCTCGGCGGCACTCTCTTTGAGAAGTACATCATCCAGGGAAAGTTCGATGATTTTCGTCGGGTCTGCCAGGAGTACGGTCTCCGCACCGTCGAGGTGAGTAATGGCACGGCGGCCATCAGCCACGAGGAGAAGTCGCTCTACGTCGAGAAGTTGGCGAATGATTTTGAAGTGATTTCCGAAGTGGGATTCAAGGACAATTCCCAATCAGAGAACTTCGCTCCCAAAAAATGGGTGGAGTCTATTGAGCGCGACCTCGTTGCGGGCGCCCGCTTGGTGACTTTGGAAACTCGCGAATCAGGTCGCGGCGGTATGTGTCGTCCGAATGGTGAGCTGCGTTACGGGCTTATCGAGGAAATTTTGGATTCGGGTATCGACGTCACGCGATTGATGTTCGAAGCTCCGACCAATGATTTACAGAGTTACTTTGTCAAGCGCGTCGGCACCAACGTCAACCTCGGAAATATTCCTTCTGACGCCATTGTCTCCTGTGAAACTATTCGTGTGGGGCTTCGCAGCGAAACCTTGCTCGAGTTCGAAAGGTAATTTCGTATGCGCGATTCACGTGACGTGTTCCACCTCGCCATTCCGGCGTACGACGTCGACGCCACCATCGATTTCTACGTGACCAAGTTGGGTTGCAAACTTGCCCGTCGCTACGACGACCGCGTGACGCTGGATTTCTTTGGCGATCAGGTGGTGTGTCACCTCGGCCCCGCGCCGGAGAGTTTGCCGGCCATTTCCGAACTTAAGATGTACCCGCGTCACTTTGGCGTGACGTTTCGCGACGGTGCCGACTTCGACGCGCTCTACGCCTTGGCCAAGGCGCGACACATTCCTTTCTATGCAGATCTCGCTGAGCGATTCCACGGACTCGTCGAAGTGCACCGCACCTTTGTGTTGGTGGACCCCGCCAACAACTTGCTCGAGTTCAAGCACTACCACGACCATCGGATGATGTACTAGGGACACCGTGCAGAGCCATGAGCGCCTCTCCGTGGCGCAACTCATACAGCGTCACCGCAGCGAGCGCCTCTTTGCCCAAGCCCCTCTCGAAGAATCGGGGCTGCGCACCCTGAGTTTCGAGGAATTGGCGACGGCCACCAACTTTGTGGCGCACTACTACCACCAACTGGGTCTCGAGCCGGGTGACCGGGTGGGATTACTGGTCGCGCAACCGCTTGACTTCGTCATCCACTTTCTCGGTGGCATCTCCGCCGGGTATTGGATGGCTCCGCTCGACCCCACCTTGGACTACGAGGCACTGCCCTCCGTCGACGGCCACCTCGCCGCGCTGGAACTCACCGCCGTCATGGCCGACCGCACACGGCCGCCCACGTCGCAATTGCCGTGGCATATGGCGGAGATTGCGCATCGTGAGGAGGGATTAGCCAGCAACAATGGTGGCATCTTGCTGTCTTCGTCGGGGACCACCGGCACCCCCAAGACCATGTTGCTCAGCCAAGATCAAATCCTCGCGACCGCGACCAATATCTCTCGGCACAATGCCCTGACATCTGACGACATCGGCCTCAACCCTCTCCCCTTGTGGCACATCAATGCGGAAGTGGTGGCGGTATTGGCCAGCCTGGTGGCAGGGAGCCAGCTCGTGCTGCAGCGCCGATTCAAGCGAACTGATTTTTGGAAACTCGTTCGTGACGTGCGCGCCACCTGGATCAACGCGGTGCCCGCCATCGTCTCGCACCTCTCCACGCTGCGCGATGGTGAAGACGTTCCTGACGGCGTGCGTTTCATTCGTTCCGCCTCGGCACCGCTGCCCGCGGAGATCATTCGCGACTTCGAAGCCACCATCGGCATTCCCATTATCGAGTCCTACGGCATGACCGAGGCTGCCAGCCAAATCTGCGCCAACCCACTCGACGGAATACGAAAAGCCGGATCAGTGGGCCTTCCCATTGGCGTCGAACTTCAGTGTCTGCCCTTTGAATCTGACGAAGCGCTGAGCAGTGACGAGGCACCGCGAGTTGGCCACATCGCTATCAGGGGACCGAGCGTCATTTCTCACTACGCCACCGATGCCCACGCTCACCGCTTCACCGAGGATGGCTGGCTTCTCACTGGCGACTTGGGCTATCTCGATGAGGATGGGTACGTCTTTTTGGTCGGACGCATTGACGACGTTATTAATCGCTCCGGAGAGAAGATCTACCCTCGAGAAATCGAAGAGGTGATATTGAGAGTGAACGGCGTCATCGCCAGCGCCGTCATCGGTGTGCCCCACCCCACTCTCGGCGCGGTACCGCTGGCCTTCGTCGAACTCGATGCGACCACCGACGAGCAGCGTCGTGTCATTTGCCGTGAGATTGCTCACGTGCTCGACGGTTCGCTCGGCCGGTCCAAGCGCCCCACGGCTATACGAGTCGTGGATGCTTTTGCGCGGCACGCGACGGGGAAAATCTTGCGACAACCTCTTCGTCAGGCAGACGTGAATGTTCTACACGAGGAACTACTCTCGTAACAATGTGTGGTGAGAAGTAACCGTGTCGGCACAAGTGAGCACCAACGGCGGAACGCGCCGACGACTGGAGCACGTCGATGCCATGCGACCGGTAAAGCAGTTCGCGGTCATTGGCACTCACGCCATGCAATTCTTCGCACCTGCTGCCACCACCGTTCTCTGGAAAAGCGGTCTCATCTTCACCCGCTTTTCGAGAGATGCCTTCCTCTTCGTCTCAGCTTGCATGTTGGCGTACAGCTACCGCAAGGCCGCGCACGTGGCACTACGCCCGTACGTGTGGCGTCGCTTTATGTCGGTGGGCGCGCCCTACCTCGCATGGACGGTGATCTATTGGCTGTGGACAGCCTGTCACCCGATTCATGGCTTCCCCCTCTATGCCTTGCATACCGATGAGCTGACCTTTTCGTCTCTCGTGGGCTTTACGCGCTGGGGCTACTTTCACCTGTACTTCTTATTAATTCTGATGCAGTTCTATGTCGTTTTTCCGGCCCTGCTGTGGGTTATCCGTCGCTTTCCGAGTTGGCGTGTACACCTGCTGTGGTCTTCGCTTCTCGTACAAATTCTGATTGACCTTGCTAATCGCGGGCGTTGGTGGGGGTTTCACATGTCCTTCATCGTGGAGACGCGAGTGCTCATTTCGTACCCCTTTTACTTGGTGGCGGGCGTTGTCGTCGCGTTGAATTTCGGAGAGTTCCACACGTGGGTCGTGCGGCGAGCTCGGCTGATTGTGATTCTCACCGTGATGGCGTTTATTGGTGCCAGCGCCACCAATCTCTTCCACGGTGCACGGCTGTATCACACGTACCTCCTTATCGGAAAGAACCCCTTCGGCGCGCTGGCAATCCCGTATGACATTGGTGGAGTGCTGTGCGTCTATCTCCTCGGCGTGTTCCTCGTCGATGCCCGTCGCCACTGGCGAACACGACGACTCGTTGCGATGGGCTCCGACAACGCGTATGGCATCTACCTATCGCAGATGATCTTCATTCCCATCGCATTTCGTTTCATCGAACCGACACACGGTCGCCACCTCTTTCCATCCGGCATCGCCTGTCTCATCGTCATCTTGCTGACCTACGTCGCGGGCTTCATCGTGACGGGTCTCATTGCTCGAACTCCGTTGGCGAAGATCGTCGCGGGACGAAGCCAGGCCACCTGGCGTTCACTTTTTCCGCGCAGCACACCGGAATCAGCGCACGGTCAACTGGGCAATGGCCCCTTTGACAAAACGTCGGCATAGTTCGTCTCGAGCGGCCACCACGAGCAGTTGCCGACGGGCAGCCACCATAAGCCATGCAGTTCAACTTCCGAGGCGTAGGACAACATGGTGCGAATAGGTCCTCCGTGAGAGACCAGCAAGATCTGGTCATCGCGATCATCGCTGAGCAGCTCAACGAGAAATGACGTCGTCCGCTCGTACATCTCGCGTAACGATTCGCCCCCGTCGGGCTTCGCCTCCACGTCCACGACGCGCTGAGCCACAAGATCAAGTCCACTCAGCTCGGGAGTGACCCCACTGCTCGGGCCCGTTTCGAGGATGCCGTAGGACCGTTCACGCAGGCGCTCATCAAAAGTCACCTCGAGCCCGAGGAGGTCCGCGATGATCGCGGCGGTCTGGCGAGCGCGCTGGAGATCGCTGGAAATGATGCGGGAGAAAGAGTGGGGAGCGAACTCGGTCGCCACCGATCTCGCCATGGCTCGGCCCTCGTCGGTTAACTGTGCCTCATCGTTTTGACCCTGCACCTTTTGCAATTTGTTCCAGTTGCTTTGTCCGTGGCGAACCACCGTGAGGCGCGAGAAGTTTTTCGACACGTGCCGAGCGTAGTTTGGGTGCCGGAGTCCATCGCTGCTGTGCCACCATGGCAGTGAGCAGTCATGTTTGCGTATGAGGGGGACACATGGCCATCGTTTTGTTGCACGGAAATCCCGAGACACCCGCCATTTGGGATGACCTTCGGCGCGCGTGGGGCCGAGAGGACATTCTCACTCCCGCCCTCCCCGGTTTCGGGTGCCCGCGACCCGCAGGCTTTGGCGCCACCATGGACGCGTATCACGACTGGTTGGTGGACTTCATCGCCGGTATCAACGAACCCACGCACCTCATCGGTCATGACTGGGGTGGCATCCTGACCGCCCGCGTCGCCATCACGCACCCCGAGATGTTGGCCTCGTGGGCCTCAGACGCTGTCGGCGCCCTTCACCCCCGATACGTCTGGCATGACGCGGCGCAGGGGTGGCAAACGCCACAGGTGGGCGAGGACATGATGCGAGCAATGACCTCTCCCTCCGTCGAAGAACGAGCGGCCATTCTCGTCGCCATTGGCGTGCCCGCGGCGGCGGCCAACATCTTGGCGGGTCCGCTTGATGAGACCATGGGTGACTGCGCGCTGGACCTGTATCGATCGGCGGCGCAGCCGGCACTCGCGGCCTGGGGTCAGGGAGCGCAGGCGGCCGCAGCCACCCGAGGCGCCTTTTTGCACGCCACGGCGGACCCCTTCGTCGGGGCGGCGACCGGTACCAAGGATTTCATCACCGTGATGGGAGCGCAGGTCGTCACCCTGGAGGGAGCGGGCCATTGGTGGATGGTGGAAGACCCCCATGGGGCGGCGGCCGTCCTCGACGAGTGGGTGCACCGAGCCCCCTAGGCCGGCGACCCTATTTCTGATGCTGCGAGCACCAATACGTGGTGCGTCCGCCCACGGTGGCGCTACGCATCGGCGCGCCATCTCGCGGACAAAATCCACCGGGGAAGCGGCCCGCCATGTGATCGCCGGTGTGGCTGCCCCCACGCTTGGTCATTGTGGTGAGCGTGCGCTTCCATACCTGCCACAAACGTTGACGCTCATCGGTCGACAGGCTGCCCGTTGGACGGCGCGGATCGATCTCCGATCGAAACAGGAGTTCATCGCCCAAGAGATTTCCAATGCCCGCCACCACCGATTGATCAAGGAGTCGCGCCTTGATAGCGCGCCCGTCGCGCGCCACGGTCATGACGACATCAAACTGCTTCTTCGTCAGCGACAGGGCGTCGGAGCCCAATTCGCTGAGGTCGGGATCTATCTCCACGCGCCCTAAGCGACGAGGGTCGTGAAGGACCAGTCGACGGCCATCGTCAAAAACCAACCCGCCGCGCACCCATTCAGACTTGAAGGTGTGCGGCCCGTAGAAGAGACCCTCTATCCCCGCGTCGCTATCGAGCAGGAGCACTCCCGTCATGCCAAATCGCCAACCGAGGGTGGCCCCGGTCGTTTCGAGCAACATGAGCTTGCCTCGCCGATTGGTGCCGGTAATTGTGAGGCCCGGCACGGCTTTCGACCAGGTCGAGGGAGAGCCCAGCTTCTTCGCGGCGTAACGGTCCGCAAATCCTTCGCTGACAGTTGCCCCCACCACCCGTTCCGCCAATTGACGGTAGGACTCGATTTCCAAAATCTCCGGCACGTGCGAAGCGTACCGGTGGACCTACCATGGATGCATGTCCGACAAGCCGCAATGGGCCGAGTTATTCACCGAAGTCGTCACGAGTGGGCTGTGCACCGGGTGCGCCGCCTGCGTGATTGCGTGCCCGAAGGACGTTCTCGAATACGACCGACGCGGCACCGTGCCCTTTCACATTGCGGACGATGGTGGACTCGATAACTGCACCCACGGCGAACGAGGCTGCACCCTGTGCACCCGCGCATGCCCGCGATTTAGAAACTGGGAGAGCGAAGCAGACCACCTGCGCCACGGACGCGATCGCGAGATTACGGAAGTCGCCGGTATCGGCGACGTGTACTTGACTCGCGCCACCAGTGCCGACGAGCTCGCCACTGGTCAAGACGGTGGCTTCGTGTCGGCCATCTTGAACTTCCTTCTCGAGCGCGGCGACATTGATGCGGCACTCGTGGGCGGCCTCGATGAGGTCGAACCGTGGCGAACGGCTCCCGCTGTCATTCGCACCCGCGATGAGGTCGAGGCGACCGCCGGTTCTCGTTACACCTACTCCCCCAACCTCCTCGCCTACCCCGCGGCCGCCGAATCGGGCGCCGAGAAGATGGCAGTCGTGGGCATGGGCTGCATGGTGAGTGCCCCCGCCGTGATGGCGGCACGCAAGACCGGCAAGACCGCCCGACGCCTCGGCCTCACCATTGGACTTCTGTGTTCGAAGACCTTTGACGAAGAGATTTTTGACGGGCTCTTCCTCGCGGCCTACGGCATACGTCGCGAGGAAATTGTGAAGATGAACATCAAGGGTGTCTTTCAGTTGTGGCTGGCCGACGGTCGATACGTCGAAGTGCCCCTGAAAGAAGCTCACGCCTTCACCCGCAGCGGGTGCAAGAACTGCCCCGACTTTGCTGCCGAGCACGCCGACATTTCTGCCGGTGGCATCGGCGCGTTCAGCGATTGGACCCTCACCATCGTTCGCACCGAACTCGGTCGGACGATTTTCAACGACGCGCTGGCAGCGGGCGTTATTGAGGTGCGTCCCGGGAGCGATGATCCCGGCGCGATTGCACTGATGAACAAGCTGTCGACGGTGAGCCGAAAGCGTTGGCCCGAATGGGCACAAGGCGGACCTCGTCGTATCCCCGTCACCTCGGCCTGAGCCGCTGACGGTGCGTAGCGCACCGCATAGATTCGCTACATGACCACGGCCACCACCATCTATCTCGTGCGCCACGGTGTCACCAGCACCACCGGCAAGGTTCTTCCGGGCCGCGCACCGGGGCTTCACCTCTCGAGCACCGGCCAGGGCCAGGCGAGCACCGTGGCTGAGCGGCTGTCCACGCTGCGTCGCCCACCCACCGCGGTTTTCGCTTCCCCACTCGAGCGCACGCGTGAAACCGCGGCGCCAATCTCGGCCGCGCTGGGCGTCAAAACGCGGATCGACAAGGGGCTCTTGGAGTGTGACTTTGGTGATTGGACGGGTAAGAGCCTGGCCACCTTGCGGCGTCATAGGGACTGGGCCATGGTGCAGCACCGCCCGAGTGCCTTTCGCTTCCCGAACGGTGAGTCATTCCTCGAGATGCAGCAACGAATCTGGTCGAGCATCGAACGATTGGCGGCGGCCCACCCCGGTCAGTCCCTGGTGCTCGTCAGTCACGCGGACCCCATCAAGGCGGCCGTGACGTTTGCGCAAGGCGTTCCTCTAGATCTCTTTCAGCGTACCGTCATCTCACCGTGCTCTGTGTCCGTGCTGCAGTTCCACGACCGCACCCCTGTTGTTCTCACCATCAACTCCACCGCCAACCTCCAGGAGCTCGCCCCCGCATGAACTACGAATTTCTGAACCCCGACAAAATCATGGTGGGTGCCCGCGGCATCCCCGGTCAGCGCCTCTTTTTGCTGCAGGTACGCCAAGGTCCGCGTCTCGTCGTGATCAAGATGGAAAAGCAGCAGCTCGGGGCGATCAGCGAATGGGTCACCGCGGCGATGGAAACGTGGGGTCGACCGGGGCACCTCCCCGACGAGCTCGCCCTCGAGCCGGAATACGAGCCGGACTTCGCGTGCGGCGACATCACCTTGGCCCTTGATGACGAGGCGGGCCGCCTCCTCATTGAACTCGAATCCATGGACGAGGAACATCAGGCCACCATTTCCATCTCTCGCGAGTGGGCCTGCGCGCTGGCCATCGAGGTCGCCCGCCTTATTGCGGCCGGGCGCCCCGACTGCCCCCTGTGTGGCCATCCGCTGGAGCCAGGCGAGCACGCCTGTCCCCGCACGAACGGCAATCGTCCTCCGGCACGATGAATCACCGCGACGTCGAAGAGGTGCTGCGCCACGGCGCCGTCACCATCGAGGGTCGCATTGTGGCGAGTTCGAATAACGCGCTGTACGGCACCTTCGAATTGAACGGCGTCACGCTCGCGGGCTGTATCAAGGCCGAAGCCGGCGAACGGCCGCTGTGGGATTTCCCCGACGGACTGTGGCGCCGAGAAATTGCCGCGTATGTGCTGGACCAACACCTCGGCCACCGCCACGTTCCGCCCACCGTCGTGCGCGACGACTTCGAGTTCGGGGTGGCGTCGGTGCAGATGTGGGTCAACGACAACGGCGAGGACCACTACTTCACCCTTCGCGATAGTGGCGAGCACGATCTGTGGCTACGCAGCGTCGCCATCTTTGACGCCGTGATGAATAACGCCGACCGAAAGGCCGGCCACATCATCTACGACAACCAGGACTGCTGGGCGATTGATAATGGGCTCAGCTTCCACGTGGAGGACAAGTTGCGTACCGTCATCTGGGACTGGGCGGGCGACCTCTTCGACGATGGCGCCCGCGAGATGTTGCAGTCGGCCGCGGTGATCGCCGATGGCGTCCTTGACGAGTGGATTTCCCTCGAGGAAATCGCCGCGTTGCGTGAGCGCGCGGCCCGTCTGCTCGCGGCGGGCGAATTCCCCTTTCCCAACGAGGACGGGGATTACCCGCCCTACCCCTGGCCCTTGATTTAGAGGGAAAAACGGCACTTGCCGTCATTGGTAGCCTGAGGTGATGACGTCTGTTGCCGCGTACGGCCGGCCGGAACTTCCCGCCACTACTCCTCGCCCGGTTCGAATCGGCTCCGAGCACGAACTACGTCGCGCCCTAGGTGGCCTCTCAGGCGTTGACGCCGTCGGACTCGAAGCGCGTGCCGCCAAGTTGGGAACCCGCTCGTTAAAGCAGGACACCAAAAAGGCCGCCATTGACTTGGCGATCACCATGGTGGACCTCACCACCCTTGAGGGAGCTGACACCGCCGGCAAGGTTCACGCACTGTGCACCAAAGCCATGCGGCCCGATGCCAGCGACCTCAGCGTGCCGCCCGTGGCGGCAGTGTGCGTCTACTCCGACCTCGTCGAGGTTGCCGTTCGCGCGTTAGGAAACAGTGGCGTCAACATCGCCTCCGTGGCCACCGCTTTCCCGTCAGGTCGCGCGTCGCTCGCCATCAAGTTGGCGGACGTTCGTGAGGCCGTGGCCGCCGGCGCGACGGAAATCGACATGGTGATTGATCGTGGCGCCTTCCTCTCCGGCAATATCGGAAAGGTCTTCGA
>CAISIU010000054.1 GCA_903885505.1 uncultured Actinomycetes bacterium
CGCGTTAATTCGCTCGATGAGGTCATGCGCGAACTCAAAGAGTCCGACGCCACGCACCGTTACTCCGTGGCCTGGGTGGACTGCATGACCACCGGCCGCCACATGGGCCGCGGCATCATCACGCGGGGCGAGCACGCCCGCGTGAGCGATCTGGACTCCCCCTCCCTCGAGGGTCCCTCGAAGGCGAAGTTGACCATCCCCTTTGACGCGCCGAGCGGACTACTCAATCCCCTCTCCATCAAGATCTTCAACGAGGCGTGGTTCCGCGTGGCGCCGGTGCACAAGGACCGTCAAGTCCAGAGCATTCCCGCCTTCTTTCACCCCCTTGACGGCATCAACGACTGGAACCGTCTGTATGGCCGTCGTGGTTTCGTCCAGTATCAGTTCGCGGTGCCGGACTCGGCGGGCGAGATGGTGGTGAAGGCCATCGATCAACTCTCCGCGTCCAAGGTGCCGAGCTTCCTCGCGGTACTCAAGCGCTTCGGTCCGGGCAGCCCCGGTCACCTCAGTTTCCCCATGGCCGGCTGGACCTTGGCCCTCGACCTGCCGGTCGGCCCCGCCGCCCTGCCCCGGGTTCTCGACGAACTCGACGAGCTCGTCCTCAGCGTGGGTGGCCGCCTCTACTTCGCCAAGGATGCCCGTCTCGATGGTCGTCACCTACGCGCCATGTATCCGCGCGTTGACGAGTTCCTCTCCGTGAAGGCACGCGTGGACCCCGACAATCTCTTGACGAGTGATCTCGCTCGTCGCCTCGACCTCATACGAAAGTAGGAATCATGGAAAACGCCTTTGGACAGCCCCAGACCGTCATTGTCTTTGGTGGCACTTCGGACATCTCGCACGCGGTGACGCTGCGCCTCGTGAAGCAGCGCGCGCGACGTCTCGTTCTCGCCGGCCGCAGTGCCGAGAGCTTGGCTGCTCGTGGCGCCGAACTCACCGCGGCGGGCGCAACCGACATTTCGACCGTGACCTTCGAGGCGGCTCGCCCCGAGCAGGCCGGCGCCACGGTGGCCGCCGCTTTCGACGCGCTGGGCGCACCGGCGGACCTCGTCGTCATTGCGGTGGGTCTGCTCGGTGACCAGTTGGCCATGGAGAACGACGCCGCGGCGAGCGCCGAGATGGCCGCCGTGAATTACTCCTGGCCGGTGGCCGCCTTGGCCGAGATTCGCCAGCGCCTCGTCGCGCAAGGCAGCGGCCGCATCTTGGTGTACTCGTCGGTAGCCGCCATTCGCGTTCGTCGCGACAACTACCTCTACGCCGGCGCCAAGGCCGGACTCGACCGCTTCTGCGAGGGCCTCGCGGACTCCCTCGTCGACACGGGGGTGTCCATTCAGATCGTACGACCGGGAATGGTGCGCACCAAGATGACCACCGGCATGAAGGATGTTCCCTTCACGACCAGCGTGGACGAGTGTGCCGACAACATCGTCAAGGGCCTCGGCACGTCGGCAGGCATTATCACGTCGCCGAGCATCTTGAAGTGGGTCTTCCTCGTTTTGCTGCACCTGCCGCGCCCGATCTGGCGCAAGCTGGCACAGGCCAAATAGCGAGCGACTTCTGTCGACGTCATCACGAGGTCGACCTCCCTCCTCAGCTCCGGCGGGGCCCTCACGGGACTGCCGGGGCATCCGGTTTGGCGCAGTTCTCGTTGGCTAGTTTCGGTGCCGGTTGGCACCGTGCGAACCAGGACTTATAAACGAAACCGTTGAGGGGAAACATATGTCTGAGATTGAAATTCGCGAAGGCGAATACGGAGAAAAAGTATTAACCGTTGAGCCGGGTGGCATCGAAGCTATTCCTGAGTCGGACCGCCACGGGCGCGCGAAGCAGTTGTTCGCCACCTGGGCCAGCCCGAACCTCGAATTTGCCACCATCTACGTGGGTGCCCTGGGTGTCTTTTTCGGCCTCAGCTTTGCTGAAGCCGTGGTCGGCATCCTGATCGGAAACTTGCTCGGTGCGATTGCGCAATACGTCTTGACGCAGGACGGCCCGAAGTATGGCGTTCCGCAGATGGTGCTCAGCCGCGCAGCCTTTGGCAAGCTCGGCAACATCCTGCCGTCGGGCGCGAATGCCTTTGCTGCCGGTATTGGCTGGTTCGCCGTGAACAGTGCCTCCGGTGCGTTCGCGTTGGCGTCCTTGACCCACCTGAGCACGCTGTTGTCACTGATCATTGTCGTGCTGGTTCAGGTGACCGTCGCCTTTGTGGGACACAACCTCATCCAGAGCGTCGAGCGATTCTTGATGCCGTTCTTGGCTGCTGCCTTCGGATTCGCGGCCGTGTTCGTGCTGACCCAAAGCCACCCGAACGTCGCGAGCCACCCGTTCTTCCCGGGCGCGTTCCTCGTCTTCGTGGGAGCCGTGTACGGCTACGCCGCGGGCTGGAACCCGTTCTCGTCGGACTACTCGCGTTACCTCCCCCAGTCGGAGGACCCGAAGCAGGCCGGTAAGAGCGCTGCGTTGGGCCTCTTCACCTCGGCGACGGTTCTGCAGATTGTGGGTGCCGCGGCCGTGACCGCCGGTATGCGTGACTATGGCGCGAACACCAACCCCGTGTCGGACTTCACTCACTTGCTGCCCACCTGGTTGGGCAAGTCCATTCTGGCCGGCATTGTGCTCGGCTCGATCTGCGCGAACGCCTTGAACATCTACTCCGGTGGCATGTCGTTCCTGACCATGGGCGTGAAGCTGAAGACCAACCTCCTGCGTGCACTGACGGCGGTGGCCTTCGGTGTGCCGGGCTTCTTCCTGGCTCGCTGGGCCATGACCAACCCCGCGAACAACCTGGAGAACTTCCTCTTGGTGATGTCGTACTGGATTGGCCCATGGCTCGGCGTGGTCCTCGCGGACAAGTTGCTCCGTCGTGGATCGTCGATTCAGAAGTTCCTGTTCACGTCACGCGAGAACATCGCCGGTCCGATTGCCTTCGCCGTCGGCACCGCGCTGTCCATCTGGCTCTTCGCGAACCAGAAGTTCTACACCGGTGTCGTGCCGAAGCACAACGGCGCCTGGGGTGACATCGCGTTCCCCGTGGGCTTCGTCATCGCCTTCGTCTTGTACGTCGCCATTGGTGGCGCCAAGGTTCTGAAGGAATCCAAGGCTCAGTAGTACGCCGCATCAACAAAGGCCCGGGCACAACAGTGCCCGGGCCTTTGTTCTTTTCGGATCACGGGCGTCCGCGTACCGTCCGATGGGAGATCGACATCGGCGCCTCGACGGCGCGCCGAAACTACCTCAGCGACAGGGTGATGAAGTCGCGATTCCACCACGACGCGAAATAACGCGACGGGGGGCCGATCATGGTGCTGAGTAGTCGAGTGCCATCGCCACCATTAATCGACGTGCCCAGCGGGCCCTTGAAGGTCGAGTACTGCACCCAGTCGGTGTTGATGTCGAGCTCCATCGCCCGCACCGCTCCCGCGCGCACCAACACATCAGCGAGGTCGGTAATCGACAGACTCGGTCCGCCGACGTAGACGAGAGCACCGTTGGCGGTTACGCCCATGCCCGAGCGCCATACGTAGGCCGCGCCACCGAGGGTGACGCCCCACTTCTTCGTGTCGTGAGAGTCAAGTCCGGCCACCGGCTTGGACTTGTCCACGATGAGATCCAGGTTCTGGCGAACCGACACCACGTCAGACGTCATGTGAAAGTCTCGGCCCCATTGGCCCACGGTCATCTTGCCGTTCTTGTAGATGACGAGAGCGGCCGCACCCTTACGAAGGGGCAGGCCAC
>CAISIU010000055.1 GCA_903885505.1 uncultured Actinomycetes bacterium
AGACGGGAATTCCCAGTCGAGTCCACGTCGTGGCGGCGCTCGCTGACGCAATTGACACCGCTTGAGAAATCAGAAAAGAAGTTGCCAGAAGAGACAGTGCCACTGTGGCCGACACCGATCGACGCAGTCGGGAGCTTCGCAGGAACGTGGTCATGGTGCGCGCTGTCATGGTGGGCCTTTCAACTTAAATTCCAACTATTAAATGTCTAGAGCTCGCAATTCCTTAACAAGAACGCTGGATTTTC
Source organism: uncultured Actinomycetes bacterium (assembly GCA_903885505.1). Lineage (GTDB taxonomy): Bacteria > Actinomycetota > Acidimicrobiia > Acidimicrobiales > RAAP-2 > RAAP-2. Next base: position 246 of record CAISIU010000055.1, read on the forward strand.
TCTGCGACCCAGCCAGATCTCGCTCACAAGGGTTTGAGTTGTTTTGTCTGATTTGTGAGAACTCGGCACGAGAGGCGTATCTAACCAGCGCGAATCTCCAATAATCGCTGGCCGATCTCCGCCCCTGTCGAGAACAAGGGTTTCCTTAACAAATCTTTGAACGGCAGGTTGAGTCGTAGTTTCAGTAACCTCAGCCCGTGCTGATTCGACGACTGAGACTTTCCTTCGCCGTCATATTGCTCGGTGTTCTGCCATCGGTGCTGACACCTCTCGCGGCGCAGGCGGCAACGCCGCCCGCTAATTCGGTTTGTGTGGCACAAGGTGCTTCCATGACCTGCTTTGCCAGCTGGTCCCAGTATTCAGCCTGGTCACAGCAATCTGCCAGCGTGGCCACATCTACGTGCGCGACCAACCTCGTGCTCTACGAGAACCTCAACTACGGAGGGCGCGCGCTGATTTTGGCGGCCTCATCGTCGGTCTACAACTTGTCGAACTACAACTTCGACAACATTGTGTCGTCCTTCAAGGTGGGCAGCTGTGCGGCCAACTTCTTTGATGGGCCCAGCAAGACGGGCAACCAATATCCCGGCGTCACGTCGCCGGGAACCGCCACCTCGTGGATAGGTTCCACTTGGAATGATCGCATCGTGTCGGTATATGAGCCGCCCGTCGCGTAAATCACCCCATCACGACTTTGATGAGACCATTCGCCGGTATCTCGGCGATCTCCAACGTTTTGTCGGCATTCTCACGGATTGGTCGGACGACTGTGACGATCTCATCTCCGAAACCATCACGACCGCCTTTGAGAAATGGGCGAAGCGTCCCGAGGACGAACTAATTCTCTCTTGGTTGTTTCGAATTGCCCGCAATCACGTTTTGAACCATGAACGCAGTAAGCGCACACGCTTCCGTCGGCAAAGTAGCGCCCTGGGAGACATCGGGAGGATAAGCGACGGGGGCGAATTCGTGGACCTGCAGGCTCATCTTCTCGGCGAGGCCTTCAAGGAGCTGTCTGACAAGGAGATTCAGATTCTCACCTTGTTCTATTGGGACCGGTTACCCGCGCTGACGATTTGCCGCTTGCTCTCCATCTCCGAAAGCCAGGTGTACGTCCGGCTTCACCGTGCCCGCAGCCACCTCCTCGCGGTGATGGGCCGACTCGAACGTTTAGGGGGTGAGCATGACTGAACGTGATCTTGAGCAAATCCTGTCACGCCTCCGCGACTCTGACATCCCCGCAAACGTGCGCCTTCGTGGTGCCGATGAGTACATCGCCGCGGCGCGTTCGCAGCGACCGCTGCCGTTCCTCACCCGCGCTCGTCGCTGGCTGCGACTCCACCTCGGTCTCGTCGCCGTGGTCTCGACGGTCACCGTCGGAGGTTTCGCCACGGCCGGGACCCTCAACACCTCTCGTCCGGCCGTGGCCATCACCACGGTGTCGTGCTTCTCCACGGCCTCGCTGAACGGCACCCAGACCGTGCACCTCTTGACCGGGCCGCCCGCCGATCTGTGCACCGCCGACGGTGGCGCCCTGCGGGGACCCAAAATCACCTGCCTCTTGTCCTCGGGATATTTGGCGGTCTTTCCCGCTGCCACTCCGGCCGTGACCTGCGCGTCCATTGGTATGGCCAAGTGGAACGGCACCTTTCACCTGGCCGATGACCAGAAGATAAACGGCGTGCTCAACAAGCACCCGGAGAGCTTTTACTGCGGAACGGTCGCCACCCTCACCGCCCACTCGCAGCAGCTACTCATCGAGGCCAAAGTTCACGGATGGAAGGTGGCCGTGACGGCCAGTTCGGACCCCGCTCATTGCTATGCCCCGGTGCCCGACTTGGCGACCAAGACTTTGACGGAAACCCCGTAACGATCAGATTCGCTGTGCTGCCACGGCCACTCGGGCCACGTGGCTACTTGCAGAGACTGGGGTCCCACCACGGAACATCGCGACTGGGTGTCGTCACCGTGGTGGTGCCCCCACCGGTTGCTCCCGTGCTCGGCGCGGAGGTCGTCGTCGAAATCACCGGCGGCGGGTTCGGGTGCATCTGCGCGTTCGGCGGCGGGTTCGACGGACTGGTCAGTTCGCTGCCGAACACCTTGGTGAAGAGCTGCTGGGCCTGCGGCTGCTGGACCACGAGAACGTCGCCGTAGGGGTGGACGTTTCCGGCGGAGACCACCGGCAAGGTGTACGAGAACAGGTGCGAGGTATTGAAGTGGCGGAAGTGAAGGCCCAGACCAAGAAGTTCGGCGCCCGACCAGCTGCTGTCGAGAATGATGCCCTGCGGCAAAGCCGAGATGAGGCTGTTGAGCGCCAAGGGGTCATAAGCCTTGGACTTGGCCTGCTGCAGCATTCCCTTGATGAACATGTCTTGACGAATGATGCGGCCGTAGTCGCTCGTGCCGTCATAAAGCCACTGACCGTGGCTGAGGTAATAGGTGTGACGACCACGCATGAGCGACAGCGCCATTGGGCCCTGAATGTTGTGGCATCCCGCCGTCTTGATGTAGGTGCCGGACATGGAGTCACGCAGCGGCGTCGGGAAATACATGTTGACGCCACCGATCGACCCGGCCGCGTTGATAACGCCGACGAATGAGACTTCCACCACGTGGTTGATAGGAATACCGAAGTTCGCCTCGATGGTCTTGACCATCAAGTCAGGTCCCCCACCGAATTCGGGGTCCAAGTTCACGTTGATGCGGTTGTAATTCGTCCACAGGCCCTGGTTCTTGATCAGCGCCACCATGGTGTCGCGAGGGATAGAAATGGAGCTAATCGTGTTCTTGATGGGGTCAATGTGAACAATCTTGACCACGTCGGAGCGTTGCCCCGAGGCGTTGCCGGCGGCATTCGCGAGCGCCCCCGTCAATCC
>CAISIU010000056.1 GCA_903885505.1 uncultured Actinomycetes bacterium
CGTTCAACTGGGCCACGCCCGTGAACTCCACACCGGGAATCACGCTGTACGACGACAGGTCGCCGCCGGACTGCGTCGTCGGGTACCACCAGCCCGATCCCATCATCCGATCGCCGCGGGCGGCGTCGACCAACAAGTAGGGGCGGTGGCCGACGTTCATTAGCGAGCGAGCTGACGCAGAACGAAGTTGAGGACGCCACCGTTGCGGAAGTACTCGGCTTCCGTCTCGGTGTCAATCCGCAGACGCACCTCAAAGGTCTTGGTCTCGCTGCCCGAGGTCGCCGTGACCGTGACGCGCGACGGCAACACGCCGTCGTTCAGCGCAGTGAGGCCAGTGATGGAGAACACTTCCGTGCCGTCGAGTCCCAGGCTCTCAGCGGAGTCGCCGGGGAGGAACTGCAGCGGAACGACGCCCATGCCGACGAGGTTGGAGCGGTGAATGCGCTCAAAACTCTCCACCAATACGGCCTTGACGCCCAGCAACTTGGTGCCCTTGGCCGCCCAGTCACGGCTCGATCCGGTGCCATATTCCTTGCCACCGAGGATGATGAGCGGAGTCTTTTCTTCCTGGTAACGCATGGACGCGTCGAAGATATACATCTGCTCGTTCTCGGGGAACTTGATGGTGACGCCACCTTCGACGCCCGGCACCAACTGGTTGCGCAGACGAATGTTGGCGAAGGTGCCTCGCACCATGACGGCGTCATTGCCGCGGCGGGTGCCGTAGCTGTTGAAGTCCTCGCGCGCCACGCCGCGGTCGGCCAAGAAGAGACCAGCCGGCACGTTGGGGCGAATGTTGCCCGCGGGGGAGATGTGGTCGGTCGTGACCGAGTCACCGAGACGCGCCAGCACGCGCGCACCGGCAATGTCGGTGACGGCAGTGGTGTTCATGGTGAGGCCGTCAAAGTACGGCGGCAACTTCACGTAGGTCGAGGCGCTGTCCCAGGCGTAGGTCTCTGACGGCACCGTCGGGACGGCCTTCCAGCGGTCGTCGCCATCGAAGGCGGCGGCGTAACGGCTCTCGAACATTTCGGGGGTCAGCGACGCGCGCACCGCAGCGGCTACTTCCGCGTCGGTCGGCCAGACGTCCTTGAGGAAGACCTCGTTTCCGTCCACGTCGGTGCCAAGAGCCTCGGTCGTGAGGTCGATGTCCACCGTGCCGGCAATCGCGTAGGCGACGACCAACGGGGGGCTGGCGAGGAAGTTCTGCTTCACGTCGGGGCTGATGCGGCCTTCGAAGTTGCGGTTACCCGAGAGCACTGAGACCACGGAGAGGTCATGCTCGTTGACGGCGTCGCTCACGCCGGCGAGCAGCGGTCCGCTGTTACCAATGCAGGTGGTGCAGCCGAAGCCGGCGAGGTAGAAGCCCAATGCTTCGAGCGACGAGGTCAGGTTGGCGCGGTCGAGGTAGTCCATGACGACGCGGCTACCCGGAGCCAAAGAGGCCTTTACCCACGGCTTCGAGGCGAGACCCTTGGCGGCGGCCTTCTGGGCGACGAGTCCGGCCGCGACCAACACGGCGGGGTTCGACGTGTTGGTGCAGCTCGTGATCGCGGCCACGGTGACGGCGCCATCGCGAAGGTCAGCGGCGTAATCCTTGCCCTTCACGCTGAGGGGCTCGCGACCAAGCGCGTCACGGAACGCACCACGAACGCCACCGAGGGACACGCGGTCCTGGGGGCGCTTCGGACCGGCGAGCGAGGGCTCGCAGGTGGACAAGTCGAGCTCCACGAGTTCCGTGACGATGGGCTCCACGGCCGACGCGTCGTGCCAGATGCCCTGCGCCTTGGCGTAGGCCTCGACCAATTCGAGCTGCGCGGCGGGGCGACCGGTGAAGGCCAAGTAGTCAATGGTGACTTGGTCGATGGGGAAGATGGTGCAGGTGGCACCGAACTCCGGCGTCATGTTCGCGATGGTCGCGCGAGTCTCGAGTGACAGCGACGCGACGCCCGGACCGAAGGCCTCGACAAACTTGCCCACGACACCCTTCTTGCGCAGCAGTTCGGTGATCGTGAGAACGACGTCCGTCGCGGTCACGCCCTCACGGGGCGCACCGGTGAGGCGAAGGCCAATGACCGGCGGAATGAGCATCGACGTCGGCTGTCCAAGCATGGCGGCCTCGGCTTCAATGCCGCCGACGCCCCATCCAAGAACTCCTAAGCCGTTCACCATGGTGGTGTGTGAGTCGGTGCCGACCACGGTGTCGAGGTAGGCGACGCCGTCGTTGTCGAAGACCACGCGCGCGAGGTGCTCCAAGTTCACCTGGTGACAGATGCCCATGCCCGGAGGAACCACGCGGAAGTTGTTAAGTGAGCCCTGGGCCCACTTCAAGAATTCGTAGCGCTCCTGGTTGCGCTGGTACTCCACGGCCACATTCTCGTCATACGACGAGGCGCTACCGGTGTGCTCCAAGATGACCGAGTGGTCGATGACCAATTCCACCGGCACCAAGGGGTTGATCTTCTGCGCGTCGCCACCGAGCGCGATGATCGCGTCACGCATGGCGGCGAGGTCCACCACGGCCGGCACGCCGGTGAGGTCCTGCATCAAGACACGCTCGGGGGTGAAGGAGATTTCGCGAGCCGCATCGCCGGCGGCTTCGCCGTGACCCTGGGGGTTCTCGGCCCAGCGAGCCAGGGCGTCGATGTCGTCACGAGTGACCTTCACGCCGTCTTCGTGGCGCAGCAGGTTCTCAAGCAAGATGCGAATCGAGAAGGGGAGCCGCGCGACCTGATAGTCGCGCAGGCCGTCCGCCTGGAGGGAGAAGTAGGTCAAGGAGCGGTCGCCGACCGTCAGGGTTGACCGGGAGGCGAAACTGTCAAGGGAGGGGGTGGTCATGTCTCTATTCTGCCAGCCAGAGCGCCCTAGCCAACTCGGACTTGCTCGAGGGGAAATTGCCCGAATTCACGGGCGCGACCGTTCAACTGCGAGAATGTGACCGTGCCGACCACTCGCGACCTCCTTCACGCCCGCCTTCAGCCGGCCTTTGATCGCCTCGTTCCGGGCTCGGACCCCGTGGTGCGCCCGTCGGACAAGGCGGATTACCAGTCCAATGGCGTCATGGCCGTGGCCAAGAGCCTGGGTCGCCCGCCACGCGAGGTGGCCGAAGAAATCGTCGCGCACGCAGATTTGTCGGGATTGGCCAACGTTGAAGTGGCGGGGCCCGGGTTCCTGAACCTCACCTTGAGCGACGAGTTCTTGTCGAGCCGTCTTCGCGAGCTCACCACCGATGACCGCCTGGGCGTCGCTCGGCGAGATGAACCGGGCGTCGTGGTCATTGACTACTCCGCCCCCAACGTGGCGAAGGAAATGCACGTCGGACACCTGCGCTCCACCGTGATTGGTGACGCGCTGAGTCGACTGTTTACGTTTCTCGGTGACGATGTCATCGCTCGAAACCACATCGGCGACTGGGGGACACCTTTCGGCATGCTGATTGAGCACCTTCTCGACATGGGCGAAGACAGTGCCGTGAGTGAGTTGGCTATCGGCGATCTCAATTCGTTCTACAAAGCCGCTCGCGTCAAGTTCGACGCCGATGAGGCCTTCGCTGAACGCAGCCGCCAACGTGTCGTGCTCCTCCAGGGGGGCGACAGCGAGACGCGCCGCCTGTGGCGCATTTTGGTGGATCAGTCAGTGGCGTATTTCCAAGAGGTCTACGCCAAGTTGGACGTACTCCTCACGCCGGCTGATGCCGTCGGAGAGTCGTATTACAACGACATGCTGGCCGACGTGGTGGCCGACCTCGACGCCGCGGGACTACTCACCGAGTCCGACGGCGCCAAGGTCGTGTTCCCCGAGGGCTTCGTAAATCGCGAGGGAGAACCCCTTCCGGTCATCGTCCAGAAGAAGGACGACGGCTTTGGTTACGCCGCCACCGACCTCGCCGCGGTGCGAGACCGCGTTGGACACCTCAAGGGTCGCGACTTGCTCTACGTCGTGGGGGCCCCGCAGGCCCAGCACTTCCAGATGGTGTGGTCCGTCGCCCGCATGGCCGGATGGCTACCGGAGAACGTCCACATCGAACACGTGTCGTTCGGCAACGTGCTCGGCCCGGACCGAAAGATTTTCAAGACCCGTAGTGGTGACACCGTCAAATTGGTGAGCTTGCTGGACGAGGCCATCGCGTCGGCGGAAGCCGCACTCGTCGCTCGTGGTTCGTTGCTGGCCACTGAGGAGCGTCTCGTTCTCGCCACGCAAATCGCGCGAGCCGCGGTGAAGTATGCCGACCTCTCCACCGAGCGTCAACGTGACTACGTCTTTGACCTCGAGCGCATGATTGCCTTTGAGGGTGATACCGGTCCGTACCTCGCGTACGCGCACGCGCGCATTCAATCGATTTTCCGCCGCCTCGGTGATGAGCAGTGGAGCGCGCCGGTACACCTGACGTTGGCAGAACCGTCCGCTCGCCACCTCGCCCTCGGACTCCTTCGCTTTCCGGAGGCCATCGAGGAATTCACCCAGGGGCTCGCGCCGCACAAGCTCTGCGTCTACCTCTTCGATCTCGCGCAGCGATTCACGTCCTTCTACGAGAACTGTCCGGTACTGAGTGCGGAGGGAGAACTTCGCGCAGAACGTCTCACCCTGTGCTTCGTCACCGCCCGGACCTTGTCGCTCGGACTTTCACTGCTCGGCATCGAGGCTCCCGAGCAGATGTAAGGACGAGCGGGTGAGGGCTGTGTAATCTCGCAGTCAGGCTCACTGTTGAGCTCGTCTTTTAAGGGGGACATCATGGACGTACGCGCCTCAGTCATCACGGGTCTCATGGAGCCGTGGCGCACCGAAACAATTCAGATCGACGACCCGAAGACCGGCGAAGTCCGCGTCAAGATGGCCTTCAGTGGCATGTGCCACTCTGACGAGCACCTGCGCACCGGTGACATCTCGGCCGACCCCATGGTTCTCGAGATTCTCTCGGGGAAGCCTTCGATGTTCCCCATCGTGGGTGGCCACGAAGGTTCGGGTGTGGTCGAGGCCGTCGGCCCCGGCGTGACCGGATTCAAGGAAGGCGACCACGTCGCCGTGTCCTTCGTGCCCTCCTGCGGCAAGTGCCCCAGCTGCGCCGATGGCAAGCAGTACATCTGCGACATGGGTGCCACCACGCTGGCGGGCCCGATGATTTCTGACGGCACTTGGCGTCACCACTTCAACGACGAGAACCTCAACCGCATGGCCCAGCTCGGCACCTTTGCCGAGTACATCGTCGTGAACGAAGCCTCGCTCGTCAAGATTGAACCCTGGCAGGACCTTCGCGCGGCCGCCCTGATCTCCTGTGGCTTGTCGACCGGATTCGGTTCGGCCGCCACCCGCGGCAACGTGCGTCCCGGTGACGTCGTCGCCGTGATCGGTTGCGGTGGTGTGGGTAGTGGCGCCATCCAGGGTGCCCTGCACGCTGGTGCACGCGCGGTCGTTGCCATTGACATCGAGCCCTCGAAGGTGGAGCGCGCCCTGAAGCTGGGAGCCACGCACGGCGCCGCCAGCACGCTGGACGCCGCCTTCACAATCTTGCCGGAGCTCACCTGGGGCAAGAACTGCGACGTCGTCATCATCACCGTCGACGTGCTCAAGGGCGAACTCATTGAGCAGGCCCGTTCCATCACCGCCAAGGGCGGCACCGTGGTTGCCACGGCCATCGCCCCGTTCTCGCAAAAGACGGTCGAGCTGGACTTGTTCATGTTCTCCATGTTCAACCAGCAGTTGCTCGGCACCACCTTCGGTTCGGTGGCCCCGCGCATTCAAATTCCTCGCTTGCTGCGTCTCTACCACGAAGGCAAGTTGGTGGTCGACGACCTCATCACTAAGGAATACACGCTCGACCAAGTCCAGCAGGGCTACGACGACGTGTACAACGGACACAACGTCCGCGGCGTTATTCGCTTTTAAGGGCGCGTCGTTCGCTCGGCCAGGTGATGGCCGGGCGAACGGCAGCCAGCGACTTCGCTCGCCAGACGCCACGCCACACTCCGGTGCTGTAGGCGGCGTCATCAGCGATCATGAGCGGCACGTCGCGTAGATCTCGCGGGGATGAGACGCGTCCTGCAAATGACAATCCGATGATGAGGGTCGCCAAGCGACGCGTGCGCTTCGGAATAAGCGCGAGCATCACCAGCGGTAGGTAGCTGCGCATCAATCCTCGGGCGAGACCTCGACTGTGGTGCCACATGGCGAAACGGGCCAGCTCGCGAGCGACCTCGGGATCGTCGGGCAACTGGCGTACGTATCGCCGTTCCAGCGTTGACCAAATACCGAGAACGCTGCGTAACGGTGCAAGCGCCATGGAGACGAGGCCTCCGGTCAAGGTGGCGTCGAGACGAAGTGCGGCGTAGGCCTCGGGGTGACGCGTAGCGAGCGCACTCGCAGATTGTCCGTAGCTCACTCGCTGCGAGAGCCAGGTGGACCACGACGAGCGTGCCCGATGGCGCACACAGATCCGCGCGTCATAGATGACGGTGCTCCCACCGGCAATGAGCCGCCAAATGAAATCGACGTCTTCACCGGTGCGCAGCGTCTCGTCGAAGCCGGTGAAGTGAGATCGTCGCACCATGAGCGCCGCGCTCGGCACGTAGGCCACGGCACCCTGCGGGTGCACGCGCGCACTCAGCGCACCCAGATCGAGCGGGGAGTGGTCTCGCTCAAAGCGACCACGGGTCGAGGGGTCGTCTGATCCCACGATGCGAGGTGCGACAGCGGACACCGTGGGATCGATGAAGTGCGATGCCAAGGTGTTGACGAGGTGGTCAATGTCATCCACGGTGACGTCATCATCGAGGAACAAGATCAGGTCACGCTCGCCCCTCGCGGCCCCGGCGTTACGGGCCGCCCCGGGTCCCCGGTTCTCTTCCAAGTTGACGAGATTCTCGTGACGAGCCGCTTGCCCGACGCCGTCTCGAACCAGGGTCACGTCGTGGCCCGCACATTGAGTGGCGAGCCGCTCAGCATCACGGGGGTGGCCGGCGTAGGGGATGACAATGTCGACAGTGGGCGTGGCGATCTCGTACGAGGCCAGCAGTAATCCCGCATCGCACAAGGTGCGTGCCAGGGCTTCTTCGCCGGAGCGGACGTCGCCTCCGCGCTGCCATCGAGCCACCGCATCGATGGCGATTCCCGAGAGTTTCACCAAGCGCCACGGGGCGCCTCCGCCGAGATACCGAGCACCAAAGAGTCGAGCGGACGGCGCCCATCGGACCTGAGTACCGGTGGGTATCACGGGGAGAGGAACGGGCATCACGCCCTTATTGTCACATGACGCGCACGGGCATGCTCGCCGCTCGGTAGATTTCATGCAAAGCGTAAGGAGTACACATGGAACGCGAACAGCTAGTTGTCGAGGCCCCGACCATCGAGGTCAGCGCTGACTCCAGCAGCGACGTCGAGACCTTGGTCGAAGAAGTCTCCATCGACGGTCTCTGCGGCGTGTACTAAACGGTGGCCGACCAACCTGATTTTGCGGCCCACTGGTCGCTGCATCCCAGCGTGTCGCTGCGAGATGAATCTTTCGGCGCCATGGCGTATCACCACGGCAATCGCCGACTGGTGTTTTTAAAGAGCCCCCTGTTGGTCGATGTCGTGCGCCAACTCGATGACTTTGAGTCGGCGGATGCCGCGCTGGATGCCTTGGTGGCCGACGAGCAGCGTGCCGCACTGTGCCGAGCCCTCGAAACCTTGACGAGTTCGGAGATCGTTCGTGTCGGTTAATCACTCACTTCGCGACCGCTTCGAATCTGGCCTCGCCGCCCCCATTTGCTTGACCTGGGAAGTCACCTACGCCTGCAACTTGGCGTGCCGTCACTGCCTGTCGTCGTCCGGCGTGCGCGACCCTCGTGAACTGACGACCGATGAGGCCAAGGCCTTTTTGGACGAGGTCGCCGCGATGCAGATCTTCTACATCAATATCGGCGGCGGCGAACCGACGATTCGTCGAGACTTTTTCGAACTCGTGGAATACGGACTGTCTCGCGGCATCGGCATCAAGTTCTCGACCAACGGTTCGCGCATTACTCCCGAAGTCGCCCAGCGACTCGCGGGAAACGACTATCTCGACGTCCAGATCTCTCTCGACGGTGCTGATGCGGCCACCAACGACGCTCTGCGCGGCGAAGGGTCCTACGACACCGCCATTCGCGCCATGGAGAACTTGCGTGATGCCGGCATGACGGGCTTCAAGATCTCGGTCGTGGTGACGAGACACAATGTGGGGCAAATTGACCAACTCCTCGCCTTGGCTGACTCAATGAACGCCGAACTGCGCCTCACGCGACTTCGCCCCTCGGGCCGTGGCGTGGACGTGTGGGATGAACTTCGTCTCTCGGCTGCGGATAACCGCGCGCTGTATCACTGGCTCATGGACCACCCCACGGTTTTGACCGGCGACTCTTTCTTTCACCTCTCGGCTCTTGGCGACCCTCTCGCGGGAATCAACCTGTGCGGGGCGGGTCGCGTGGTGTGCCTGATTGACCCGGTCGGTGATGTGTACGCCTGCCCCTTTGTCATTCACGAGCAATTCCTCGCGGGTTCTATTCGCGACGGTGGCTTCGGTCACGTCTGGCGTGACAGTGAGCTCTTTCGTTCGTTGCGCGAGCCGGGTTCACCCGGTGCGTGCGCCTCGTGCGGTTCGTATGACGCGTGTCGCGGCGGCTGCATGGCCGCCAAGTTCTTCACCGGCTTGGAGCTCACCGACCCCGACCCCGAATGCGTGTTCGGGCACGGTGAGACTGCACTGGCGCAGCGCGTGTCACTGGGACCGCGTCCCAGTCCTGACCACTCCAAGCGAGTGACCATCTCTTCGCGATGACGTTCCCGCACGAGCCGTGGACCAGTTGGCAGCCGGCGGACACCTTGCTCATCCCGGTGGGATCAGTCGAGCAACATGGCCCGCACCTGGCGTTCACCACCGATACCGATATTGCCCAGGTGGTGTGTGCCGATGCCGCCGCACAGCGACACGTGGACGTTGCTCCGCCGCTTCACTTTTCGTCGAGCGGCGAGCACCAAGGATTTCGAGGAGTTCTGTCGCTGGGGGCTGAGGTCACCGAAGCGGCCATCTGTGAGCTCATTCGCTCGGCTCGCTTGACCTGGCGCCACGTCATCATCGTGTGTGGTCACGGCGGCAATCACCGTGCCGTGATGTCCGCGCTGCGCACCTGCGAGGCCGAGGGTGCCTCCGTCGCGGCGTGGTTCACCACTGAACCCGACGGCGACCTGCACGCCGGGGCCACAGAAACCTCCATCGTGGCGACCTGGGAGCCCGAGGTTCTTGAGCGCGAGC
>CAISIU010000057.1 GCA_903885505.1 uncultured Actinomycetes bacterium
CGAAGAGCTTCTTGATCGAGGGCTGACCCTTGGGGGCCGTCGACTCGTCCCAGTGCGCACCGTCAAAGGCCGGGGTCGCCACGTAGACGGCCGGCTCGGTACGAGGACGGGTCTTACGCGTGGTATCACCGTGTCCGGAAGTACCGGCCAGGCGGCTGGCCTGAACGCCCTTCCATCCGTGACGCGCGGCGTAGCCGAGGTGACTTTCGAGCACCTGACCGACGTTCATACGGCTCGGCACACCGAGGGGCGACAAGATGATGTCGACCGGAGTACCGTCCGGCAAGAAGGGCATGTCCTCTTCCGGCAGAATCTTCGAGATAACGCCCTTGTTACCGTGGCGTCCGGCGAGCTTGTCACCCTCGGAGATCTTGCGCTTCTGAGCGACGAACACCTTGACGAGTTCGTTCACGCCGGGCTGCATTTCGTGGTCGTCGTCGCGGCGATACACCTTGACGTCGATGACCTTGCCCGACTCACCGTGCGGGACCTTGAGCGAGGTGTCGCGCACTTCGCGCGCCTTCTCACCGAAGATCGCGCGCAGCAGGCGCTCTTCCGCGGTCTGCTCGGTCTCACCCTTGGGCGTGACCTTACCGACGAGGATGTCACCGGGGCTGACTTCGGCACCGATGCGGACAATGCCGCGCTCGTCGAGGTCGGCCAAGATGTCGTCCGGCACGTTCGGGATGTCGCGAGTGATTTCTTCGGCACCGAGCTTGGTGTCGCGAGCGTCAATCTCGTACATCTTCACGTGCACCGAGGTCAGCACGTCATCGCGCACCAAACGCTCGTTCAAGATGATGGCGTCTTCGTAGTTGTAACCCTCCCACGGCATGTAGGCCGCGAGCAGGTTCTTTCCGAGAGCCAGTTCACCGTTCCAGGTCGAGGTGCCGTCGGCGAGCAGGTCGCCCTTCGCCACCGTCTCGCCACCGAAGACCAAGGGCTTCTGGTTGATCGAGGTGTCCTGGTTAGAACGACGGAACTTGTTGAGGTTGTAGGTCTTGACCCCGAGCTTCACGCCGTAGCGGTCGGTCTCGCCGGCCTCGTAGCGAACCACAATGCGGTCACCGTGAACTTCGGTAATAACACCGTTGCCCTCGGCGAGCAGCACGTCACCGGAGTCCTTCGCGGCGCGGCCTTCCATGCCGGTGCCGACGAACGGCGCCTCCGGCAAGATGAGCGGCACGGCCTGCTTTTGCATGTTCGAACCCATGAGGGCGCGCTGGGCGTCGTCGTGCTCGACGAAGGGAATGAGCGAGGTCGCGACCGAAATGATCTGCTTCGGCGACACGTCCATGAGCTCGACTTCCTTAGCCGGCACGTAGTCGATTTCCGACGTGGTCGAACCCGACTTGTTGGACGCACCGACGCGAAGGCCGGTACCGGTCGGTCCACGACGAACGAGCACGCGCTCGGTCGCGATGCGGCCGTCCTTGTCGAGCTCGGTGTTCGCCTGGGCGATAACGAACTCTTCTTCTTCGTCCGCGGTGTAGTACACGATCTCGCCGGTGGCCTTGCCGTCCTTGATCACCGCGTAGGGCGTCTCAATGAAACCGAACGCGTTGATGCGCGCGTAGGTGGCGAGGTAACCAATCAGACCCACGTTCGGGCCTTCCGGAGTTTCGATCGGGCACATGCGGCCGTAGTGGGAGGAGTGGACGTCTCGAACTTCGAGGCCGGCGCGCTCACGCGACAGACCACCAGGTCCGAGGGCGGACAAACGACGCTTGTGGGTCAGGCCCGACAGCGGGTTGTTCTGGTCCATGAACTGCGAGAGCTGGCTCTGCGCGAAGAACTCCTTGATGGCCGACATCACGGGACGGATGTTGATCAAGGTCTGCGGCGCGATGGCCTCAACGTCTTGCGAGTTCATGCGCTCACGCACGACGCGCTCCATACGGGTCAGACCCGTGCGCAGCGCGGTCTGGATGAGCTCACCCACCGAACGAATACGACGGTTCGCGAAGTGGTCGCGGTCGTCGATGCGGTACGTGGTCACCTTGGCGGTGCGGTCACGCGCCAGGTTGAGCAAGTAGGTCGCGGTCGCGAGGACTTCGGCGCGCGAGAGCACGTGGAGGTCGTCGGTCGGCAGTTCCAAAATGTCGCCGAAGAGTTCGACGTTCTTGGCAACTTCGTCGCCGAGCTTGCGGCCGAGCTTGTAACGGCCCACCGCCGACAAGTCGTAACGCTTCTCGGAGAAGAAGGCACCTTCGAAGTAGGTACGCGCGGCTTCGATACCCTGCACTTCACCCGGACGGGCGCGGCGGTAGATCTCGAGCCACGAGAGCACCATGGAGAGCAGACGGTCGGCCTGAGCCTGGTCAGCCGGGTCGAAGCCCTGCTTGATCTGCCACTCGGTGAATTCCTTGTTCTTCTCGGGACGGCCGAGGAAGAGGACCTTCTCGCGCTCGAGCTTGCGAGCGTCGTCGCGGTACTGCTCTTCGAGGAAGTCGAAGTGCTCGACGAACTTCTCGAAGAACTGGTCGTCGAGGTTCTGGTCGAGGGCGCGCAGCAGCGCGAAGAGGCTGACGCGACGCTTACGCGCAATGCGCGCACCGGCGGTCGCCGGCTTGCCCTTGCGCTCTTCGAGGTCGAACTGCAACCACTCACCACGGCTGGGGTGGATGGTGCATTCGAACGCGACCTTCTCGTCCTTACCGGGCTGGAAGATCACGCCGGGGCTGGTTACCAACTGACTCACCACGACACGCTCGGTGCCGTTGATGATGAAGGTGCCCTGGGCCGTCATGATGGGGAAGTCACCCATGAAGACGGTCTGTTCCTTAATTTCGCCAGTGGTCTGGTTCTCGAAACGAGCACGCACGAACACGGGACGCGAGTAGGTGGTGGCGCGCTGGCGACACTCTTCCTCGGAGAACTTGGGGGGCGAGACGAGGTCCGGGTCATCCGGGTCGAACTCGAGGTACAGGGCAAGGTTGCCCGTGAAGTCATAGACCGGTGAAATCGACTCGAAAGCCTTCTTCAGTCCGGTGTTGAGGAACCAGTCAAACGACTCGGTCTGAATCGCGAGCAAGTCAGGCAGCTCGTGAGACTCTTTAAGGGCCGAGAAAGTAAAACGGTCGGGGCTAACGGATCGCAGCGACAAGATCCAATCCTCCGTGATGGTGGGCGGTTACTACAGGAGTACAGCAAAGACGTGATTCGGCGCGGTAACGAAATGGGCAGGACGAAACCAACGACGAGGACACGGTCTATCTAGCCTAGCGGCAGTAGCCGGCGACGGTCAAATGGCGCCGAGGGCTCTCCCCCGGCGCTGACGGTCGTCGGCGATGACAGTAAGCGGATTTATACCGCTCGTCAAGGATTCCGACGAGCCGGCCCCCCGAGCCGCGCGGGCTCGGGGGGCCGATTCGCAAGAACTACTTGAGTTCGACGGTAGCGCCGGCGGCCTCGAGGGCAGCCTTCGCCTTGTCCGCGTCGGCCTTGGAGGCCTTCTCGAGGACGGGCTTCGGAGCGCCGTCCACCAAGTCCTTGGCTTCCTTGAGGCCAAGGTTGGTCAGAGCGCGAACTTCCTTGATGACCTGGATCTTCTTGTCACCACCGTCCACGAGGATGACGTCGAAGTCGCTCTTCTCTTCGGCAGCGGCACCGGCGTCAGCGCCACCAGCGGCAGCAACGACGACAGCAGCAGCCGGAGCAGCAGCGGTCACACCGAACTTCTCTTCGAACTCCTTGAGGAGCTCGCTCAACTCGATCACCGACAACTCGGCGATTCCGTCGAGGATCTGGTCCTTAGACAGGCTTCCAGCCATGATTCCTACTTTCTTGATCTGATCAGGTACTACGGGTTACTCGGCCGCGGACTCGTCCCCGGCCTCGGCGGCAACTTCTGCCACCTCGGCGGCGGGGGCCTCGTCGGCCTCCGCAGCGGTCGCCTCGGCCGGAGCCTCGGCATCCGCGTCCGCGCTGGCCTCAGGGGCCTCGGCGGACTCGGTCACTTCCTCGGCCGCAGCGGCGGGAGCCGCGCTGGCCTGAGGTCCGCCCTTGGCGTCGATCAAAGCCGACAGGCCATAGGCGAAGTTCTGGGGAACGGCCTGGAACAGGGCCGCGAGGTTGCGCATCGGAGCGGCGATGAGGCCGGCGAGCTGCGAGAGCAGCACTTCGCGGCTCGGCAGGTCGGCCAGGGCGCCGAGGTCCTTGGCGGACAGGGCACGGCCGTCAAGGACGCCACCCTTGATAACGAGGGTGGGGGTGGCCTTCGCGAAGTCGCGCAGGGCCTTAGCCACACCGGAGATGTCGCCCTTGATCCACGCAATGGCGGTGGGGCCGGCGAGGAACTCGCCCAGGGGCTCGGCCGGCGTGCCGGAAATGGCGCGCTTGACCAGGGTGTTCTTGAAAACCTTGTAGTCGGCTCCGGCCGCGCGCAGGGTGCGGCGCAGGCTGGAGATTTCGGCCACGGTCAGTCCGCGGTACTCGGTAACGACGGCGGCCGTCGTCTCCGATACCTTCTCGGCGACTTCGTCAATAACTGCCGTCTTGTCCGCGTTGATCTTGCTCATCGTCTCTCCTTCACCGGATGCCGCCCGGTACGGGCCTTGGACATCGAGAAGAGACTTCACGGGAAGTCGCACCTCGTCAGGCGAACCTGTCGGTTCTTTACGCGGTTTCCCGCACCGGATGTCTTCGGCAGTTATTCAACTGGTTGCACGTTTCCGTGCAGGGTGCTCAGTGTAGTGACACCACCGAGGTGGCGTCAAAACGACTAGGCGGTAACGAGTTCGTTCTCGTGCTCGTGCAAGCGGGCCGGGTCAATCTTGACGCCAGGTCCCATGGTGGAGCTGATGGTGATCGCCTGCAGGTAACGACCCTTGGCGCTCGCCGGCTTCACGCGCAGCAGCTCATCGACGACGGCCACGATGTTGCGCACGAGGTCACCCTCGACGAACGAAGCCTTGCCCACGCGCAGGTGGATGTTGCCGACCTTGTCGGTGCGGTACTCCACGCGGCCACCCTTGAATTCACCCACGGCCTTGGCCACGTCCATGGTGACGGTGCCGGTCTTGGGGTTCGGCATGAGACCACGAGGTCCGAGCACGCGGCCGAGGCCACCGACCTGGCCCATCTGGTCCGGGGTCGCAATGGCGATGTCGAAGTCGAGGAAGCCACCGGCCACCTTGGCGACGAGGTCGTCGGCGCCGACGTGGTCGGCTCCGGCCTCACGCGCGGCGGTCGCGGCCTCACCGGCGGCGAACACGGCGATGCGCATCGTCTTACCGGTACCGGCGGGCAACGCAATGGTGCCACGCACGATCTGGTCGGCCTTACGCGGGTCCACACCCAAGCGGCAGGCGATTTCAATGGTCTCGTCGAACTTGGCCGTGGCGAGAGCCTTGACCTTGCTGACTGCCTCGGGGACGTTGAGGAGTTCCTCGCGGTTCACCTGGCCGAGGGCGTTGATGTACTTCTTACCGTGCTTCATTGTCGTATCTCCTAGCGGACCGAGATGCCCATGGAACGAGCGGTGCCCGCCACTTGCAGCTTGGCCTGCTCGATGTCGTCGGTGTTGAGGTCTTGCAGCTTGGTCTTCGCGATCTCGGCGACCTGGTCCCAGCTGATGGTGGCGACAGTCTCACGACCGGCGAGCTGGGCACCCTTGGCGAGTCCGGCGGCTTCACGCAGCAGCACCGGGGTCGGCGGGGTCTTCAGGACGAAGGAGAACGTACGGTCGTCGTAGATGGAGATTTCGCACGGAACGACGGTGCCCTTCATGGCCTCCGTCGCGGCGTTGTATTGCTTACAAAATTCCATCGTCTGAATGCCGTGGGGTCCGAGTGCGGTACCCACCGGCGGGGCCGGCGTGGCGCCACCCGCGGGCAGCTGAATCTTGACGATGGCGGTGACCTTCTTTGCCATGGTTCCCTCTCCTTAAATCTTCGTAACTTGGTTGAAGTCGAGTTCGACCGGAGTCTCTCGACCGAAAATGTCCACGAGCACCTTGACCTTGAGCTGGTCCTCGTTGATTTCCGAAATGTGACCCGAGAAGGTCGCGAACGGACCCGTCTTGATCTGCACGGTGTCGTTGATCTCGAACTCGTGCTGCGGGGCGCGACGCTTGGTCGGCACCTCGACGCCCTCGATCTTCGGGCGAATGATGGCGTCGACTTCACGACGACGCAGCGCCGGCGGGTTGTTCTTGAGCGCACCCACGAAGCCGGTCACCGAGGGGACCTGGCTGATGGTGTGGAAGGTGTCGTCGCTGGGGTGGCAGCGCACGAGCACGTAGGAGGGGAACATCTTGCGCTGCACGATGCGCTTCTCACCGTTCTTGAACTCGGTGACATCCTCTTCGGGGATGTAGATCTCCATGATCTCGTTTTCAAGTCCACGGGCCTTGACAACGTTGGTGAGCGCTTCGCGCACCTTGGCCTCGTGACCGTTGATGGTGTGCACGATGAACCAGCGACCAGGACGGTCGTAGGCGGATTCGATAACCGGCTCGTCGAAGAACTCTTCGTTCGAGGCGTCGTCGTTCTCAGCAGCGGCTTCGCTGCTCACGACTTCTTCAACCTCGTCAGTTACAAATTCAGTCATCTCAGTCCGTCTATCCGTAGAGGAAGTTCACGATCTTGCCCACCCCGAAACCGAGGCCGAAGATCAATGCGGTCATAAAAACAAGTACAAACATCACAATCGAGGTGTAGCGACGAACTTCAATGCGCGACGGCCAGCTGACCTGACGCATCTCGTCACGAACCTGCGTGAAGAACTGACGAACCGTGACGCGCTCACGACGGCGGCTGGGGTCACGCGAGTCGCGACGGGTGGGGTTCCCGTTGGCGTCTAACTGACCCTGTCGCTGCAGGAGTCGCTTTTGTTCCCGGTTCATTCTTCTTTTCTTCCTTCGTTACGGTCATTCCGCGACGGCGGAAAGTGCCGCGCAGGGCAGGAGGGACTCGAACCCCCAACCACCGGTTTTGGAGACCGGTGCTCTACCAATTGAGCCACTGCCCTAAAAACAAAACCCCGTCGTTAGACGCGGTTCCGTCAGGGTGGAGAATCTTACCACCCGCGAGCAGGGGTCCCTATCGGGTCTCCTTGTGGGTGGTGTGCTTGCGGTCGAAGCGGCAGTACTTCTTCATCTCGATGCGCTCACGGTCGTTCATCTTGTTCTTCATCGTGATGTAGTTGCGACGCTTGCAGTCCTCACACGCGAGGGTTACCTGGATGCGCTTGTCGTTCTTGGCCATGCTGATCTCCTGTAATACTCGGTAATTCCTCGGAACTAACTTCTTCCGTCGTAGCGGCGGAGGGACTCGAACCCTCGACAACACGATTATGAGCCGTGTGCTCTAACCACCTGAGCTACGCCGCCGGGCGAGCCCTCTGTCGGGATTGAACCGACGACCCCTTCCTTACCATGGAAGTGCTCTACCACTGAGCTAAGAGGGCGTACGTCGTTGCCGACGCGAGAGGCGATGTTAGTGGAGAGGAGGCTCGGCGCGCCAACCGGCGAGAACTAGCCTCGTATTTATGTACGTTCGCGTGGTCGACATTGCCGACGCTGAGGCCCTGCGGGCGATCTATAACCCCGAGGTGCTCGAGACCACGGTCACTTTCGACCTCGAACCACGCACCCTCGAGCAACAAGAAGAGTGGATTCGCGAGCACCAGGGGGTCCGGCCCTGCCTGGTGGCGGTCGATGACGAGCAGTTCGTGGGCGAAAAAGGGGCTCGCGGGGAGCGAATCTGCGGATTTGCGGTCCTGAATTACTTTCGCGAACGGCCCGGATACACCACCACGGTGGAAAATTCCGTCTATATCCACCGCCAGGCCCGCGGCCGAGGCATCGCCGAGCTACTCATGCGCCAACTGATCACCGCGGCCAAGGACTGTGGGTATCACAGCCTGATTGCGCGCATCGTGGGCGACAACGCGGGCTCCATCGCGCTACACGAACGGGTGGGATTTCACCTGGTCGGACGGGAAATTGAGGTCGGCCGCAAGCACGGCAAGTGGCTGGACGTCGTCGAATACCAGTACGTGATTCCGGAGGACTAGGCGCGGGCGTCGAGCAGGGCTTGCTCGTCGGCGCTCAAAATCCGGTGCGGGGGCCACGACCACTGCGTCCAGCGGCCTAACGGGGCCAAAATCGCCGCCACCAGGCAGAGCAGGGTGATCAGCATCACCGGGGCGCTGGCCTTGACTAAACCACTCATGAGCTGGCGGCCACCGGGCATGTCGATAAACGGGGTCACGATCACCAGTGACATCACCCAGAAGTGCTCGCGCTTCACGTAGGTGCAGCCCACGAGGGCCACGCCCCAGGTCATGTACCAGGGCTGAATAACCGGTCCGAGCAGCACAAAGGCCACGAAGGTGAGGCCGAGATTGCGGACCCAGCCGCGCTTGTCGGCGGTAAAGAACAGAGCGAGAGCGATAGAAATGGCCGAGATCATGCCCACCGCTCGCGTCACGGCCAAGATTCCCTTGAAGGGGACCGTGGCGCCGAACCAGTGACCAATGTTGCGAATCAAGATGGCGAGGCCGGTCGCCGGAGCTGCCCAGTTCACGACGGTGCCCGGGGTGGCGAGGTTCTTCACCCAACCGAAACCGAAGCCGGCCAGCCAGGTGGTGATGAAGATGGGAATGAGCGAGGCCACCGCCCCGATGGCCAGGGGCTTGATGCGTTCTCGATACGACGCCAGAGGCCCTCGCCAGGTCCAGGCGATATAGACCACTCCTAGTAACGCGGGCGCCTTGATCATCGCCGCGAGGGTGCAGGCCACGATGCCGGCAATCCGGTGATCGCGCAGCGCCCACCAAATACCGAGGCAGAGCAGCGCGACCATCATCGCGTCGTTGTGCGCGCCACCGATCAAGGTGAGCAGCACGAGAGGGTTCATCACGCCAAAGACCAGCGCCTCTCCCCCGTCACGGCCCAGTGAGCGCGCGATGCCCGGCACCGCGAAACTCATGATGAACACCGCGAGCATTTCGAGGAGGCGCAGGCCGACCACGGAGGCGAGTTCGTGATGTCCGGTAATGCGCACGATGAGCGAGTCCAGCCACAAGAAGAAGGGACCGTAGGGGGCGGGGGTGTTGCCCCACAGCGGGTCGACGGGATTCACGAAAGAGTTCGTGCCCGGGGGCGAGAGGGACCACGGACCGTTGGTATACGGCGACACGTGGTAACTCGTCATCTCGCCCTGCGCCGCGTAGGAGAACACGTCACGTGAAAACATGATGGGCGCGACGATCATGGGAATGGCCCACAGCCACAAGATGCGTCGCAAGATCTTCTCTGGCGCCCCGGCGTGATACTTCACCACTTCGCTGAGGCGCAGCCACATGCGCATGAACAAGAACATGCCGCCGAAGGTGAAGGCCACGGAGAACATCAAGGTCAGGGGCGTGGCACCCTGGCTGGTGCTGCTCGGCTGCCCAAAGAACCAGGTGTGCATCATGTTCAGTTTGAAGGGCGAGTCGTAGAACGATCCGCCGATGGCGATCAACGTCATGGCGAGAAAGCCGATGGCGGCAGGCACCTTAAGAAAGGACCAGTTCGTCAGTTGGTCGGGGCGGAAATTACTGATGGGGGTGTAACGGTTCTCCGCCACCACGATGGTGCGCTCGAGGGTGCTGATGGCCCACTCGTAGCCGTGACGACAGCGACGGCCAAACGACTTGATTGCGCGCACACTGTCCTTTCGCCGCCGTGGTGCCCCCGTTCGTCAAGCGTAACGGGGGCACCCGCGGGGCCTCGGCAACTCGCGTTGCCAGGTTGGTGGGCCAGGAGGGATTTGAACCCCCGTAGGCGTAAGCCGTCTGGTTTACAGCCAGATCCCATTGGCCACTCGGGCACTGACCCGTCTGAGACTTTAGACGAATAGTGCTGCTCAGTTCCAAACGGGCTCACTACGCTTTATCTATGCCTACTTTTGACATTGTTTCCGAAGTCGATCTCCAAGAAGTCCGTAACGCCGTCGACCAGGCGAACCGCGAAGCCGGCACGCGCTTTGACTTCAAGGGCACCGACGCCCTCATCGAGTTCTCCGAAAAGGAACTGACCTTGTCGTGCAACACCGAGGACCGCCTGCGCGCCCTCTACACCGTGCTCGAAGAGAAGTTGGTGAAGCGCAGCGTGTCGCTAAAGACCCTGGACCCGGGCAAGATTGAAGAAGCGTCTCGCGGTGCCGCTCGCCAGAAGGTGGCCCTCAAGGCCGGAATCAGCCAAGAAATCGGCAAGAAGATCAACAAGTTGATCAAGGACATGGGCATCAAGAACCTGCAGTCCTCGATTCAAGGCGACCAGGTGCGCGTGACCGGTAAGCAGCGCGATGACCTGCAGACCGTGATTCAGGCGCTCAAGGAATCTGACCTTGACGTGCCGCTGCAGTTCACCAACTTCCGCGACTAGCGGGCGAGGTTTCCCTTTTCCTCGGCCGTGAGGTGCTCGTCCATCTCGGCGAGTTCGTTGGTGTGAAAGATGCGGTTGAACAGCGCCATCTTGAGCACCCAGAAGACACCAAAGCTCGCGAGGTTAAAGCCCATCAAAATCAGTGAGTTAATCGACTGACCCCAGTGCGGGTGGTTATGCACCAACTGCTTGGCGAACTGCGAAATAAACGTCGAGAACAAAATGCCCGCGAGAGACATGGCCCAGAAGGGCAAGATCTCCTTGCGCCAGTGGCTCTTACCGGTCTTGCCCCAGGTCCAACGACGGTTCAAGTTGTAGGCGGGGAGGGTGGCGATGAGGTTGCCGAGGAAGGTGGCCAGAATTTCGTTGGTGACGAACTTCGGGTAATACAGGATGAACAGCGAGAGGTTGGACACCACCGTCGAGATCACCGAGACTGACGTGAAGCGGATGATCTTGCGTCCCTGGTGGCTCTTGGTCCACGCAATCAGTTCGGCAAGGTTCTTCGGCATCGCCTGACGAGACTACTCCGTGTCGCCACGGCACTTCCCCGGTAACGAGTTCTCAACGCGTCTCGTAGTCTGTGGGCATGTCCGACGCCCTTGATTTTCTCGTTCGATTGCTCGACCTCGAACAAATCGAGGTCAATATCTTCCGCGGAATCCAGCCGAAGGAAGAGCGTCAGCGCGTTTTTGGTGGCCAAGTGGCCGCGCAGGCCCTGATGGCAGCCGGTCGCACCGTCGAGCACGGCCGCGTGCACTCCCTACACAGCTATTTCTTGCGTGCCGGCGACCCCAACGTGCCCATCTTGTACGAAGTGGACCGCATTCGTGACGGCAAGAGCTTCACCACTCGTCGCGTGGTCGCCATTCAGCACGGCCGCGCCATCTACAACATGCAGGCCTCGTTTTGCGTGGACGAAGAGGGTCTGGACCACCAAATGGTCATGCCCGAGGCACCGGCACCCGAATCCATTCCCACCCTGTTCGAGCGCATCAAGGCGGCGAGTGATGGCGCGGAAATCGACGAGTGGTTCAAGCGTCTGCACCCCATTGACCAACGCTTCGTCGGCGAACTGCCCTGGAGCCGCAAGCGCGCCAAGGAGCCGACCAAGCAGCTGTGGATCAAGGCCGATGGCGACCTGCCGGATGACCCGCTGCTGCACGCCTGCGTCGTCACTTACGCCAGCGACATGAGTCTCTTCGACGCCATCTTGGGACCGCACGACGTGCGCTGGGATGACGGCACCTTCATGGGCGCAAGCTTGGACCACTGCATGTGGTTTCACCGCGACGTGAAGGCCGACGAATGGTTGCTCTACGACATGGACTCACCCATCGCGCACGGCGCGAGGGGCCTCGCGCGCGGCGCGCTGTGGAGTCGTGATGGTCAGCTGCGCGTGTCGATGGTGCAAGAGGGGCTCACCCGCCTCACTGATCCGACGCGCACGCGCTCGGCGCTGTAGTTAGCGCTGCTCCATCGGCACGTAGTCGCGCTCGCCGGCTCCGATGTAGAGCTGACGCGGACGCGTGATCTTCACGTTCTGCTGCAGCGACTCCTTGTAGTGCGCCAGCCAGCCGCTGGTGCGCGGAATCGCGAAGAGAACGGTGAACATCTCTGGCGGGAAGCCCATGGCCTGGTAGATGAGGCCCGAGTAGAAGTCAACGTTCGGGTAGAGCTTGCGCTCGATGAAGAAGGGGTCGCTGAGGGCGACTTCTTCGAGCTTGAGCGCAATGTCGAGCAGCGGGTTCTTGCCGGTGACGGCGAAGACCTGGTCGGCCGTCTTCTTGATGATCTTGGCGCGAGGGTCGTAGTTCTTGTAGACGCGGTGGCCGAAACCTTCGAGCATGGCTTCGCGGTTCTTCACCTTCTCGATGTAGGCCGGCACGTTCTCCATGGAACCGATCTCTCGCAGCTGACGAAGCACCGCTTCGTTCGCGCCACCGTGACGCGGGCCGTAGAGGGCCGCGGTCGCGGCCGAGGCGGCGACGAAGGGGTCCGCGTGGCTCGAACCGACGGTGCGCATCGAGGTGGTGCCACAGTTCTGCTCGTGGTCGGCGTGCAGGATGAACAGCACATCGAGGGCCTTGGCCAAGACCGGGTCGGCCTCGTAGTGCGGCTCGGCGACCTTCCACATCATCGACAAGAAGTTCTCGGTGTAGCTCAGCGAGTTGTCGGGGTAGACAAAGGGCATGCCAATGGAGAAGCGGTGTGCCGCGGCGGCCAACGTCGGCACCTTGGCGATGAGACGAACGATCTGACGGTAGAGGTTCTCCGGGTCGTCGATGTCCTTGGCCTCGGGGTAGTAGGTCGACAGCGCCGCGATGGCGGAGACCAGCATGCCCATGGGGTGTGCGTCGTGGTTGAAACCTTCGAGGAAGCGCTTGCGCACGTTCTCGTGAATAAAGGTGTGGTACGTGATGTCCTTGGTCCACTCGTCGGACTGCTGCTTGTTCGGCAGCTCACCGTTGAGGAGCAAGTACGCGACTTCGAGGTAGGTCGACTTTTCGGCCAACTGCTCGATGGGATAGCCGCGGTAACGCAGGATGCCGGCGTCACCGTCAAGGTAGGTGATCGCGCTTTCGGCCGCCGACGTGGACATGAGACCCGGGTCGTGGAACCACACACCGGGCATCAACTTCGAAAACGCCGCAGCGGACACGCCACCGTTCTCGATGGGGATTTCAACACTTTGGCCAGTGCGGTTGTCAGTGAGAGTTATCGATTCAGACATCGTCGCCTCTTTTCAGCGGGTTTACAGCTGTCATCGTAGGGGAGTTTGCCCCCACCTCATCCCGCTGGCGTGCCGATGACCTGTAGCGGGTGCGTCACGGAGACCCCCACGCCCCCCGCACTACGAATATCGAGGCGCACCGTGGCGTTCTCACCGGGGGTCACGTTCACGAAGGCGTCACGTAACGCGAGGGCCCCGTCGGCGCGCAGCGTGCCCGACGAGGTGAATGAAACTTTCACTCCGACGCTGTTGGTGGGCGTCACGGTCAAGGTGAAGGAGACCTCTTGATCCGCGGCCGTCACGTCGCGCACGGACACCCCAATGTCGAGAACGGACGACGCCGGCACGATCCACGCCGTCGACGACGTGGGCAGTGGCTGGGGGCTAATCAAAATGGCGGCGAGACGAAGGGTGGGGGTAATCGTCAGGGCGGACGCGTTCCAGCCGCGTTGGGCGCTCTGCCACCCACTCACCCCGAGACTCACCAGTCCGTAGACCTGGGGGGACAGACGCAGGTGGCCCGGTCGGCTCGTCAATACCCCACGGTGGCGGTTCCACTGCGCACTCGCCGCCGCGAGCTCGCTGAGTGCGGGGGCGGCGGGTGATGTCGACACCGTTCTCGAACTCAAGTGATAGGTCGCGGCCCACGATGACAACAGGTGCTGCCACGCCGCGACTTCGCGCGCGGCGAGATCCGCATAGGTATCACCCACACCACCGACCAGATTCGGGGGCGACAGGTGAGAGGCCAAGGAAGACTGCTCGTCGAGCAGGGCGAAGATGTTGCTCACCGCCACTCGCGCGGCGACCCGGGTCTCGGGGGGATTCACCAGCAGAGTGGTGAATTGCGCGTCGAGAATCTCGCCGCGCTGAGTGAAGAGATTCGCGGCCGCGGCGAAACTACGGTTCTCCGTCTCTTCCGCGGCGCGTGATGCTTTCGCCGTCACCACGACTTGATTAACGAAGATGGCGGCGATGATCAGCGCGACGCCCGCGACGATCCACGTGCGACGTCGTCGCCAGAGTCGTCTACGTGGTGCCACGCGGTCAGGCTAGGTCGCCGTGACCTGCCTCTCCCAGCACCTGAGCGTCGAACGCCTCGAGGTCGTCGCCCACGGCATCGGCCACGACGGCACCCGACAGGGCGCGTGGCAAGGAGGTCACCGGACCGACCTCGGGGATCTCGCGGTTAATGAGATTGAGTTCGCGAACGCGGCGCACCGAGGGCACCACGCGTGACTCCACGGAGCCAATGAACTTGTTGTAGTTATCGGTGGCCTTGGCGATGCCATCACCCACCTTCTCGAGATAATCGAGCGCCACCACCACGCGATCGGCGAGCTCGGTAGCTAAGAGACGGATCTTCTCGGCTGATTCGGCGACCTCGGTGCGGTTCCAGCCGGTGGCAATGGACCACAGGGCGGCGAGCAAGGTGGTCGGCCCCGCGAGCAACACTCGACTCTCAAAGGAGGTGGGGAGCAAGGTGGGGTCGTCGACCAAAGCCTGCGTCAGCAGCTGATCGCTGGGCACGAAGCAAATCACGAACTGCGGTGATTCCTTTTCGTAGTTCTTCCAATAGGCCTTTTGCTTCAGTGTTTTGATGTGACCCTTGAGGGCGACCGCGTGCTCGGCCATCTTGGCGGCGCGTAGCGATTCGTTGTCGGCGGCCAGCGCGTCGTCATAGGCCGCGAGGGGCATCTTCGAGTCGATGACGATGGTGGCGCCATTGGGCATCTTCACCAACACGTCGGGGCGTTGCTCGTTGGTGGTCTCTTGCGTGACGTAACTGATGTGCTGGGTGAGGCCCGACATTTCCAAGATGCGCTGCAGCTGGAATTCGCCCCACGCGCCGCGATGATCGCTGCGACCGAGAATCTGATTGAGTCGTTGCGCCTCGGCGAGCGCCTTGCCCTGCTCGTCACGCAAGATGAGCGCTGACTGATTCACGCGTTCCAGCGACGCGATGCGCTCGGCCTCGAGGCGCGTCGTCTCCTCTTGGAAGCGTTGCAGCAAGGACTCGAGGGGTTCGAGACGCGCGCCGAGCGCCTTCTCTCGGGCCTCCATGATCTGCGCTTGCGCCTGGCCATTTTGCTCCACGGTGGCCTGCAGGGTTCGCTGACTGAGGGCCTCGAAGGTCGACTGCATATTGGCAATGGCGGCCGCATGCTGTTCGCGCTCGTGGGCCACTTGGTCCAGCAGCAGTTGCCTCTCGGCCACCGCGCTCGCCCCATTGGCGATGGCGGCCTCGGCGCGCTCGCGCTGCGCCGTGGCCTGCGCCAGTGCGCGTCGCCACGCCACCGTGGCGGCCACCGCGGCCAGTGCCGCGACGGCGACGAGAACGAATCCGACTGATGCCATGAGGCCTCCTTGGTCACTGCCACCCTAGAGAGGCCCTGTGACAGCCCACTAGCCTTGAGGTATGGATCGCTTCGCCATTTACGCCACCGGAGACGAGATGCGCACCGCGCTGACCCGCGCCTTCGCGTTGGTGGGCGAGGCCATTGCCGAAGCGACACACGCCCTCTTGGCGTCGGACCGCGATCTCGCGAAGCGCGTGGTGGAACAAGACGTCGTCATTGATGGTCTCATTGACCGCTTGGTCGCCACGGTGGAGTCACGACTCACGGCGGAGATCGCGCCGGACGTCGAGCGTCGCCGCGCACTGATCACCTTGCTGCGCGTCTTGCCCGAGGTGGAGCGAAATGGCGACCTCGCCGAGCACATCGCTCGCCGCGCCGCTCGCGGACTCGGCGCCGAAATGTCCCCGCGTAGTCGCGGACTCGTGGAGCGCATGGGTGAAGTAGCCGCGCGTATTTGGCGCGCCGCCACCGACGCCGTGCTCGACGGCGCCCGCGTGCCCACCGATCTCATCGAAGACATTGACGATGAGCTCGATGACCTTCACGTCACCTTGGCGGGTGAATTGGTTTCGGGTTCTATGCCCGTAGCTGTCGCCGTCGAAGTCGCGATGATCGCGCGCTTCTACGAGCGCTTCGGCGACCACTGCGTCAACTTGGCGCGTCGCCGCGTGACCGATCTCGCCTAACGGCGACGAATCAGTTCTTCGGCAATCTGCACGGCGTTCAGCGCCGCCCCCTTACGCAAGTTGTCGTTCACCACGAAGAGGGACAGACCGTTCTCGAATACGTCGCTGGGGCGAATACGTCCCACGTAACTCGGGTCCGTGCCGGCGGCGTCGTGTGGCGTCGGCACGGCCTTGAGCTCAACCCCCGGTGCGTGGCGAAGTAATTCGGTGGCGCGCTCCACGGACAAGGGGTTCGCGAACTGCATCGTGAGCGCGAGGGAGTGACCGGTAAAGACGGGGACGCGCACGCAGGTGGTCGACACCCGCAGTGACGGAATGTCCAAGATCTTGCGACTCTCGTCGCGGAACTTGTGCTCCTCCACGGTCTCGAGACGCTCGTCATCAACGAACACGCCCGCTTCGGGAATCACGTTGAACAACACGGTGCGCGGAAACACGCTCGGGGCTTCAAACTCAATAGCGCCACCATCAAAGGTGAGCGCGGGGGCGTCACGCTCTGCGGCGAAGCGTGTTTCATTCCAGAGTTCATCCACGCCCGCGCGGCCCGCACCGGACACGGCCTGATAGGTCGAGGCGACCACGGCCACGAGACCGGCCTCGTCGTGCAGCGGACGCAGCACCGGCATGACGGCCATGGTGGTGCAGTTCGGGTTTCCGACAATGCCCTTCGCGATGTGGTCAAGTGCCGAGGGGTTCACTTCGCTCACGACCAGCGGGACCTCGGGATCCATGCGCCAGGCCGAGGAGTTGTCGACCACGATGGCGCCTTCGGCGGCGAACAGCGGCGCGTAGTGACGACTGGTCGTGGCACCGGCGGCGAAGAGCACGATGTCGAGGCCGCGGTAGTCCGCGGTGGCCACGTCTTCGACGGTGACCGTCTGGCCGCAACACTCCAGTTGCTCACCGGCCGAACGAGCGGAGGCGAAGAGGCGCACCTCACTGATGGGCAGTTGACGATCCGCGACGATGCGGCGCATCTCGGTGCCCACCTGACCGGTGGCGCCCACAATGCCGAGGCGAATGGGGGTACTCATCGCACTTCGTCCAAGCCGAACACGGTGTGCAGCGCGCGCACCGCGGACTCCACTTGCGTGGAGCGAATGATCACCGAAATACGAATGGAGCTCGTGGCCACCGATTCAATGTTGATGCCCTGCTCGGCGAGGGTCTCAAACATCGTGGCGGTGACGCCCGAGTTTGACTTCATGCCCGCACCAATGATGGACACGCGGCCCACTTCGTTGTCGACGGCCACGGAACTAAAGCCAATGGCCTCACGCGCGGCGTTGCAAATGGCGACCGCGCGCTCGGCGTCGGTGCGCTCGACGGTGAAGGCGATGTCGGTGACGCCGTCACGTGATTCGTTCTGCACGATCATGTCGACGTTCACGCGCTCATCCGCGAGGGCGCGGAACAACGCGGCGGCGGTGCCGGGCCGGTCGGGCATGCCGTGCACCAAAATCTTCGACTCGCTGGTGTCGTCCGTGACGGCCGAGACAATTGCTTGTTCCATTGAAGGCTCCTCTTCCACGACCCAGGTTCCGGGTTGCCAGGTAAAGCTCGACCGCACGTGCAGCGGCACACCGTGACGACGTGCGAACTCCACTGAACGCAGCATCAACACGCGACCACCGGTGGCGGCCATTTCCAACATTTCGTCAAATGAGACCTTGGCGAGGCGACGCGCCAACGGCACGACGCGCGGGTCGGCGGAGAACACGCCGGTGACGTCGGTATAAATCTCGCAGACATCCGCGTTCAGAGCAGCGGCAATAGCCACGGCGGTAACGTCCGAGCCACCACGACCCAAGGTGGTGATGTCGCGAGAGGTGGACACGCCCTGGAAACCGGCGATGACCGGCACACGGCCGTCGGCGATGGCCTCGCGAATGCGGTCGGGGCGAACTTCGAGAATCTTGGCCTTGGTGTGATCGGTGTCGGTGATGATGCCGGCCTGCGAGCCGGTGAACGAGGCGGCCTCGACGCCACGATCGGCCAGGGCCATGGACACCAGCGCCATGGAGATGCGCTCGCCACTGGTGAGCAGCATGTCCATTTCACGAGGGGGTCGGGTGGACGACACGTCGCCGGCGAGGCGAATGAGGTCATCGGTGGTTTTGCCCATGGCGGAGACCACGACGACGACCTCGTGGCCGGCGCGGCGCGTGCGCGCGACGTGGTCGGCGACCGCCTTGATGCGATCGGCGTCACCGACGGAGGTCCCGCCGTACTTTTGCACGATTAAAGCCACGTCCACAGCGTAGTAGGGGGCAAATTTCGCGAGAAGTTCCCCCACTACACTTTCCGCCGTGCCTACTGAGAAAAGACTCCGTCAAAAAGAAGCGCGCCGTGCCAAGTTGGAACAGCAGCGCAAGAAGCAGAAATTGAGCGCTCTTCGCAAGCGCATCATCACGATCGTGGGTGTTGCCGCGGTCGTCTTGATCACCGCGATTTGGATCTTCTCGAGCAACTCGTCCACGCCGACGACCACCTCGACCACCACCACGAGCTCGGCCTCGGGTTCGGCCTCGGGTTCGACGACCGCCATTACGCAGGCGCAGGCTGACCAGCGTGCCTCCGCGGCCGGTTGCCCGGAGTCCACCGCCCAGCGTGTGAACACCATGCAGTTCGCCAGCGAGCCGGCCATCTCCATCGACACGACCAAGCAGTACTACGCGAACTTCGTGACGACGGCCGGCAACTTCCGCATTGCGCTTGACGCCGCCAAGGCCCCGCACACCGTCAACAGCTTCGTGTTCTTGGCCCGCCACGGCTACTACCACTGCGTGATTTTCCACCGCGTGATTACCGACTTCGTGGTGCAAGGTGGCGACCCCACCGGCACCGGCTCGGGCACGCCCGGCTACTCCTTCGTGGACGAGAACATGCCCCCGACGGGTTACCCGCTCTACTCGGTCGCCATGGCGAACTCGGGTGCCAACACCAACGGCTCGCAGTTCTTCATCGTCTCGGGTCCGAGTGGCGAAGCCCTGCCGGGTCAGTACAGCCTCTTCGGTCAGGTCGACGAAGGCACCAGCGTGATCAAGATTCTGAACGCCGCGGGTAACGCCAACGGCGTGCCGCCGACGATCACGCACCGCATCTTGTCCGTCACCATCACCGAAAAGTAGGAAAAATGTCCGATCTCATCCCGAACGCCGACGGCTCCAGCGAGAAGCGTCAAAGCTTCCCCGCGCAGCCGCCCATGGTGATTGACCCCACCAAGAGCTACAGCGCCACCATGGTGACGAGCAAGGGCACCTTGGAGCTCTTTCTTGACGCCGCCGGCGCGCCGCTGACCGTGAACAACTTCGTCTACCTGGCGCGTTTTCACTACTTCGACGGCATCATCTTTCACCGCGTCATTCCCGGCTTCGTGCTGCAAGGTGGCGACCCCACCGGCACCGGCACCGGTGGCCCGGGATACCGTTTCGTCGATGAGTTGCCGGCCCCCGGCCGCTACGAGCTCGGCTCCTTGGCCATGGCGAATGCCGGCCCGAACACCAACGGGTCGCAGTTCTTCGTGATCTCCGGTCCCGACGGCATGCGCCTGCCCCCGCTGTACTCGCTGTTCGGCAAAGTCGTGAAGGGCCTCGACGTCGTGGCCGCCATTGACGCCATCGGCACCGGTTCGGGCAAGCCCACCGAGAAGGTCGTTATCGAATCGGTGACCATCACCGAGGTGTAATCGTCACTATTCGTAAGTGAAAACCGCCGGGCCCTCGTGGCCCGGCGGTTTTTTTCATGATGTGCGGGCATCACATGAAAGATTCTTTGCGTCTTACCGACCAGTAAGGCGCCGAACTAAAGTTCCGCTCATGGCTATTAACCACGTGGGAATTGTTGGATCGGGAATCATGGGGTCCGGCATCGCCGAAGTGGCCGCTAAAGCTGGCTGCACCGTGACGGTGCGCTCGCGTTCGCAGGCCACCTGCGACGGCATGCTGGCCGGCCTCGACAAGTCGCTGGCTAAGCAGGTCGAGCGCGGCAAGATCGAGCAGGCCGAAGCCGACGCCATTCGTGCCCGCGTGTCGGCCACCACGGCCATCGAGGACCTCGCGACCTGCGACCTCGTCATTGAGTCCGTCGTGGAAGACCTCGAGGTGAAGAAGCACCTCTTTAATGAGCTCGACCGCGTCGTCAAGGCGGGAGCCATTTTGGCCACCAACACCTCTACCTTGCCGGTCATCGAAATGGCCATGGAAACCGGTCGCCCGGAACGCGTCTGTGGCGTGCACTTCTTTAACCCCGCCACCGCCATGAGCTTGGTCGAGATTGTCGCGCCGATTACCGCGAGCGAGGAGACCCTGGACGAGGTCACGGCTTTTGCCGCCGCCTGCGGCAAGGACCCCGTGCGCGTCAAGGACCAGGCCGGCTTCATCGTGAACGCCCTGCTCTTTCCCTACCTCAACAACGCCATTCGCCTCTACGAGCAAGGCGTCGCCACGCTCGAAGGCATCGATGCCGCGATGAAGGGTGGCTGCGGTTTTCCCATGGGCCCCTTCGCGCTGCTCGACCTCGTCGGCCTCGACACCTCGCTGGCGATCTTGGACGCTCTTTATCTCGAGTTCGCTGACCCGAACTACTCCCCCGTGCCCCTCCTTCGTCGCATGGTGACCGCCGGTCGCCTGGGTCGAAAGAGCGGCCACGGCTTTTACAGTTACCGCTAACTAGTCGGGAGGCTTCAATGTCGAAGACCACCAAGCCCTGGGTGATGCGCACCTATTCGGGCCACTCCACCGCCGTCGCGAGCAACGCGCTGTATCGCACCAACTTGGCCAAGGGCCAGACGGGCCTCTCCATCGCCTTCGACTTGCCCACGCAGACGGGTTATGACCCCGACGCGCCCGAGGCTCTCGGCGAAGTCGGCAAGGTAGGCGTGCCGGTCGCGCACCTCGGCCACATGCGCCAGCTGCTCGATCAGATCCCCCTCGGCGAGATGAACACCTCGATGACCATCAACGCCACCGCCGCGTGGCTGTGGGGTCTGTATCTCGCGTTGGCGCGCGAACAGGGAGTGGACGAAAAGTCACTCACGGGCACGACGCAAAACGACATCGTGAAGGAATATCTCTCGCGCGGCACCTACATCTTCGCGCCCGAGCCCTCCAAGCGACTCATCGTGGACATGATCGCGTACGGCATTGAAAACGTGCCGTCGTGGAACCCCATCAACGTCTGTAGTTACCACCTGCAGGAGGCCGGCGCCACGCCGGTGCAGGAAATCGCCTACGCCCTCGCCACCGCCATCGACATCTTGGACGCGGTGCGCGATTCGGGCAAGGTCTCACCCGAGAAGATGCCCGAAGTCGTGGGCCGCGTGAGCTTCTTCGTGAACGCCGGCATTCGCTTTGTCGAAGAAATCGCCAAGATGCGCGCCTTCACCTCCATGTGGGACGCCATTTGTCGCGACCGCTATCACGTGGAAGACCCGACCCTGCGACGCTTCCGATACGGCGTGCAGGTGAACTCACTCGGCCTCACCGAACAGCAGCCCGAGAACAACGTGCAGCGCATCGTGCTCGAAATGCTGGGCGTCACCTTGTCGGCTGACGCGCGGGCGCGCGCGGTGCAGTTGCCCGCGTGGAACGAAGCCCTCGGCCTGCCGCGTCCCTGGGATCAGCAGTGGAGTCTGCGCCTGCAGCAAGTCCTCGCGTACGAGACCGACTTGCTCGAATATCCGGACATCTTCAACGGCTCTTTGGTCATGGAGAAGAAGACCGCCGAGCTCATTCACGACGCCCAAACGGAACTCGACGACGTGCTCGCGATGGGTGGTGCGTTCAGCGCCATTGACGAACTGAAGGCTCGCCTCGTTCGCTCGCAGGCCACTCGCGTCGCGCGCATTGAGTCCGGCGAGCAGAAGGTCATCGGCGTCAACACCTTCACCACGACGGAACAAAGTCCCCTCAATGGAGGCGTCGAGTCCATCATGACGGTGGACCCGAAGGTGGGCGACGAATTGGTCGCCGACGTGCAGGCCTGGCGAGCGACTCGCGACGAGGCCGCCGTGGCCGCAGCTCGTGCCGAACTCGAACGAGTGGCTCGCTCTACTGACCCCACTGACAACATCATGTTGCCCACGATCGCGTTGGCGCAGGCCGGTGGCACCACGGGTGAGTGGGCGGGCACCTTGCGCGCCGTCTTCGGTGAATATCGTGCCCCGACCGGAGTTCGCCCCGGTGCGGCACCGCGCGGCGAGGCCTTCGCCGAGTTAGCCAAGCGTTCGCAGGCCATTACCGCCCGTCGAGGAAACCCGCCCAAGATGTTGGTCGCGAAGCCCGGACTTGATGGTCACTCCAATGGTGCGGAGCAAATTGCCGTGGCCGCTCGCGATGCCGGCTTTGAGGTCGTGTATCAAGGAATTCGCCTCACCCCGGAAGAGATCATTGCGGCGGCGCGAGATGAAGACGTCGACATCGTCGGCATCTCCATCCTGTCGGGATCGCACCTGTCGCTGGTGCCGCGCATCGTGTCAGGGCTACGCGATGCCGACGTGGAGGCGCACGTCGTGGTAGGAGGAATCATTCCCCCCGAAGACGGCGAGCGACTGCGCAGCCTCGGGGTGGCCCGGGTCTACTCGCCGAAGGACTACTCCTTGGGCGCCATCATGAGTGACCTTCTCGACCTCCTCGAGGGCTAAAGCCACTCGCGCTTTTTGAAGTTCACGTAGAGGGCGCCACAGGTCGCGGCGATAAAAATCATTGCGAGGGGATAGCCCCAGCTCCAACTGAGTTCGGGCATGTTGCGAAAGTTCATGCCGTAGATGGCACCCACCACCGTCGGCACGAACAAGATGGCACCCCACGCCGAGATTTTCTGCACGTCTTCGGCCTGCTTGGCCATTTCGTCGTTTTGGCGCTGCGCAATGAGCGCCAGGTTGACCGACAACGCATCTTGCAAGATGGCTCGAAAACCCGACACCGTCTCGACCACTTTCTTGGTGTGATCGCGAAGGTCATTCAACATGCGAACAATCTCTTCATCGACCTGGTGATCCACCGCCCACGCGACCACCTTGTGAAAGACGTCGTCGAGGGGCCCCACGGCTCGCTGCATGGCGATGACTTCCTGCGTGAGTTTGAAGATTCGCTGGGTAGGTCGACTGCGGCCATCGAATAATTGAGTTTCGATCTGGTCAATGTCCGTTTGGATTTCGTCGAGAACGACCGAGTACTCGTCAATGATCTGATTGAGGACAGCGTGCAGCACCACGACGGGACCCATGGCCAGTTGTGTCGGATTCTTTTCAAGATCATGGCGCACCTTGGCCAAATCCGGTGACTCGGCGTGCCGCACGGTCACCACGAAGTCGGGGCCCGTAAAGATGTGAATTTCTCCGAGGTGCACGAGCTCGGTGCGCTGCTCGTATCGCGCGGGACGAAGAACGGTGAACATGATGTTGCCGTAGGTGTCGCACTTCGGGCGCTGGTGGGCCGTGCGGGCGTCTTCCACCGCCAACTTGTGAAGGTGAAACTCCTTGGCAACGGCATCGATTTCGTGATCGAAGGGCTTGTAGAGGCCAATCCACGCCATGCCGTGATGCGCTCGCATGGTTTCGAAAGTCTCCACCAAAGAGGTCGGAGCCGCGATGGCCTTGCCATCAACGTAAATCTCGTTATTACGAATGGGCATGCGTTGGCTCCCTCAAGGTCACGGCGATGAGATGCGCGACCACTACCGTGCTCGCCACGCTGAAAAACTACCGAGTGGCGCGCATGCCCGACTGCCACCAGCGACCGCTAAAGCGATACGCCGGCGTCTCGTCACGAACCTCCGGGGCCGCGGCACGCGCGGTCAGTAGCGCACGAGCCGCCGCGGTCACCACGGCGACCTCTTCCGCCGTCGGGCCGGACGTGGGTCGACTCACAGCGGAACGTTCCCGTGCTTGCGCTTCGGCAGGTCTTCACGCTTGCTCGACAAGATGTCGAGTGAACGGGCCAACACGCGACGCGTCTCGGCGGGGTCAATGACGTCATCGACGTACCCACGCTCAGCCGCGAGGTAGGGGTTGGCGTAGCGCTCGGTGTATTCCTCGACCAGCTCGGCGCGACGGCCGGCGGGATCCGCGGCGTCGGCGAGTTCACGGCGATACACGATCTCGACGGCGCCACTGGCCCCCATGACGGCGAGCTCCGCCGACGGCCACGCGAAGGCGAGGTCGGCACCAATGGACTTGGAGTTCATCACCACGTACGCGCCGCCGTAGGCCTTGCGGGTAATGAGCTGAATACGCGGCACGCTGGCTTCGCAGAAGGCGTAGAGCAACTTGGCGCCGTGACGAATAATGCCGTTGTATTCCTGCTCGGTGCCCGGCATGAAGCCCGGCACGTCGACGAAGGAGATGATGGGCACGTTGAAGGCGTCACAGGTGCGCACGAAACGAGCGGCCTTCTCGGAGGACTCAATGTCGAGCACGCCGGCGAGGATCTTCGGCTGATTCGCCACGATGCCCACCGCGTGACCATCCACGCGAGCGAAGCCGCAGATCATCTGCTGGGCCAAGTTGGCGGAGACTTCGAAGAAGTCACCGTCGTCGACGACCGACGTGATGACCTCCTTCATGTCGTAGGGCAGGTTCGGAGATGCCGGCAAAATCTCGCGCAAGTTCTCGCACAGGCGGTTCGGATCGTCGCTGCGCTCACGCGGTGGCAGTTCCATATTGTTACTTGGGAGGAAGGACAAGAGGTAGCGCACGTCGTCGAGGCAGGCCTTCTCATCGGGGGCGACGAAGTGCGCAACGCCGGACTTGGTGGCGTGCGTCATCGCACCACCCAGCTGCTCCAGAGTCACTTCTTCACCGGTCACGGTCTTCACCACATCGGGACCCGTGATGAACATGTGGCTGGTGTGGTTCACCATGAAGATGAAGTCGGTCATGGCCGGGCTGTAGACGGCACCACCGGCGCAGGGTCCCATGATGACCGAGATCTGCGGGACCACGCCCGAGGCCTTCACGTTGCGACGAAAGATGCCGCCGTAGGAGTCGAGTGAGACCACGCCTTCTTGAATACGAGCGCCGGCGCCGTCGTTCAGTCCAATCATCGGCAGGCCGAGCTGCAGCGACAGGTCCATAATTTTGTGAATCTTCTCGGCGAACACTTCGCCGAGCGCACCACCGAAAATGGTGAAGTCCTGGGAGAAGACGCAGACCTTGCGGCCGTCGATGGTGCCGAAACCAGTGATAACGCCATCGGTGAAGGGGCGGTTCTCTTCGAGACCCATGCCGTGAGCGCGGTGGCGCGCCAACATGTCGAGCTCAGTGAATGAACCCTCGTCGAGCAAATATTCGAGGCGCTCACGCGCGGTCATCTTGCCGCGGTCGTGGTGCTTGGCGATGGCCTTCTCCCCACCGCCGAGGCGGGCGGCGGCCCGGCGGCTTTCGAGGTCGGCCAGTCGTTCGCTCATTGCGTGATCCATAGTGGTCAGGCTAGTAAAACCCACCCCGATCAGGTCACTGAACCCCCGTGTCGCAGCCCCGGCGTATTTTCAGCAGTCCTATTGACCATTTGGGGGGAACCACATGCCGTTAGTCCAGTCCATGAACTTCTCGATCACCACGGGAATCCGCAAGAAGTTCCTGAAGTTGAAGGCCCCCTATTCGATCACCCAGAATCACGACGACTTTTCGACCGTCGTCGCCCGCTTGGTTCACCACCCCGAGTTCACCCTCCTCGCTCAGCATCACGACGCGAATGACGACGGGTCCATCAGCATGTTCAAGTGGGATGGCCACCAGACCTGGATTTTGGTGGACCGCTGGTTGCCCACCGTCTGCGAAGTGAGCATCAAGTCGCGGGCCGCCCACGAGAACTTGACTCTGGCCATGTCCATCATCGAGGGCTTGTCACTCTCGAGCGCCCTCACGGTGGACGACATCTCCCCCGACCGCTACAGCGGATGGGACGAACCGTTTTAGTCGAGCTTCACTCATCTAAAACATTCATCCAATCGATTTGGTATCCAAGGCATGCCGAGGCGGCCATCCGAAAATATCGAGCTCTTCGGAAGCACCTAATCCACCTAGAAATTCAGAATGCAGGGAGATGGCTTGGTGAGAAGAATTAGATGGAGCTCAATATTCGAGATCATTAGTGCGGTCTTGGATGAGAGACTTCACTCGCGCGCGCCACTCATCGACAATCCCCCTGAGGTTTTCGAGCGACACATCTGATAGCTGAAACTCGCTTTCGTTGAAACCCTCGAATCGCTGAGTGGCACGCAAGAAAACGTTTGGTTCAAATCCGCGATCTTTTTCCTTCGCTAGAACGAAGAGATCCTCAAGTTCGAAAAACTGGGTGAGGGCAGCCAGGTCGATGAAGTCTCGGGCGGCAGCTCTCCCAAAGATTGCGAGGACCTTGTCCACTGCGAGCTCCTTGGTCGACAACACAGGGGTGAACTCGCCACGCTGTGTCGGAAAGAGTCGTGCATCGTGGCCAAAATCAACTTCTGTTCGTAACTCCCGCCGAGTAACCATCAGCCGAACAAAGGTAGGAGCTTCCTGAATCATCTCAACAACGAATTCTTCGCTCTTCAGTTGCATAACTACCAAGGGGATGAAGGACTTGACATCAGTCGGTCTCGTGGTGAAAAAGTCAAGGTCGCTCGTGCTTCGATTGACAACGCCTTGGGAAATGAGAGCACCGCCTCCGGCGAGCGCAAAGTCGCTCCCCAAGATTGCCCGAGATATTGCCTGCTGTACTTCAATTTGGAAGGGAGTCAGCATTAAGAAGGCGTAACCGAATTTCCTTGGAACCAGTCTTCCCAGCGTCGCTTCACATACCGAGGCAAGAAAAGCTGATTCCAAATCTCGAGAAGAGTTGAGTATGAAACGAAGTTCCGTACGTCATTCGCAGTTCCTTCGGTCAACACAATTTCGTAGAGCCGAACGAGATCTTTTTTAATTCGAGTGTCGAGCACGAGAGGCTCACCAGACCACCAGAGTCCCTGATGAAGAGTGACTTCACCCGTCTGCAGCGCAACCGAGTGCGCTCCAAAGTCGGAAGGGATGGCAACGGGGCGCGACTCTGGACCGCAGGTTGAAGATCGCGTGGTTGACATGTCCAAATGCTACGGCACTGCTGAGACTTTCGCAGAGCGCCGCGAAAAACCGCGTCGTCAGTGCGACGTCGGGCCGTTGTCTTGAACGAGCTCAATCAAGGTGCCGAAGCTGGCCTTGGGGTGAACAAAAGCCACCGTGGTGCCACGAGATCCCGGACGAGGCGCTTCATCAATTACGCGACCACCCGCGGCCTTGACGGCCTCGAGGGCTTCGGCACAGTTGGCGACGCGATAGCCCACGTGGTGCAGACCCTCGCCACGCTTCGCCAAGTAGGACGCCACCGGCGAGTTCTCTCGCGTCGGGGTGAGGAGTTGGACGTACGAGTCGGCCACGCGCAGGAGTGCTTCTTCGACGCCGTCAGACTCCACCGTCTCACGATGCTCGACCTCAGCTCCGAAGACCTCGGCGTACCAGGCAATGGCGGCCTCGAGGTCGTTCACGGCAATGGCGATGTGGTCAATTTCGGTCAGCAGCATTAGGCGTCCTTCTTTCGGAAAATGTTCAGGCGGTCTTCGCCCACCTTGGCGCGCAGGTCGTAGTCGGTAATACCGAGGCCCTCGCGCTCGGCGAGGCAGAGAACACCGATCTTGCCTTCGTGGCGGTTGTGGTGCACCTGGTATGAGGCTTCACCGGTCTGGTCCAAGGTGAAGACCGCGGAGAGTGGCGGCACGACGCGACCGTCCACCAAGGTGCGGTTCGCGTCCCAGGCTTCGCGGTAGTTCGCGAAGTGTGACCCACGAATGGTCTTGAGACGCATCCACAGGTGGCGGTTGTCGTATTCGATCATGTACCCCGAGGTCGCGGCGCAGGTCACGATGGTGCCGCCGCGCTTTGCGACGTACACACTCGCGCCCATGGTCGAACGGCCCGGGTGCTCGAACACGATGTCCGGGTCTTCACCGACGAGAGCACGAATGTCCTTACCCAGACGACGCCACTCGGACTCGTCTTGGGTGTGCGCGTCTTTCCAGAATCGGTAATCCTTCTCGCGACGGTCGATGATGTGCTCACAGCCGAGGTCACGCAAGATCTGGGCCTTGTCCGCGGAGGACACGACACCAATGGGCACGCCACCACTGTTCAGCACGTGCTGCACCGCGTACGAGCCGATGCCGCCGGTGGCACCCCAGATGAGAACCTTCTGGCCCTCGGTCACCGGTGCGCCGTTGCGACTCATGAGCATGCGGTAGCTGGTGGAGTTACAGAGCGCGTTGACGGCCGCTTCTTCCCACGACAGGTGCGCGGGCTTCGGCATGAGCTGGTTCGCCTTGACCACCGAGATATCGGCCAGACCGCCGTAGTTGGTCTCAAAACCCCAGATGCGCTGGTTATCCGCGAGCATGGAGTCGTCGTGAGCCGAGGGGTCCTGGTCGTCGACGTAGTTGCAGTGC
>CAISIU010000058.1 GCA_903885505.1 uncultured Actinomycetes bacterium
ACATCGTGACGCCCGGCAGCGTGTTCAACAAAACCGGCACCCCCTTCAAGGTCTTCACGCCGTTTCGTAAGACCTGGGAAGAGCAACTTGATCTGGAGCTGGCGCCGCGAGTCGCCCTCGACCTGCGTACTGCGCCGTCCACGGCCCACATTGACGACCTCGTCGCCCTCTCGCGCCGCTCGTGGCCCGCGCTGTTTGAGGGCATCGAATCCGTCGACGCCACCTTGCCCGTCGCGGGTGAAGCCGAGGCGCTGCGACTACTCGCGCAGTTTCGCCAGCACGTCGACCTCTACGCCGAGCAGCGCAACAACCCCGGCCTCGAGGGCACCAGCCGCCTAAGCCCCCATCTCAAGGTGGGTTCGATTCACCCGCGCACCATCGTGGCGGCTACCGCCGGCGTGGGGCGCGGTTCGGCGCACTACGTCAGCGAAATCGGTTGGCGTGAGTTCTACGCCGACGTGATGTTCCATCACCCGAGCAGCGTGCGCGAGGTATTTCAAAATTCCACCCGGAATCTCGAAATCGATCGAGACGACGCGGCGAGAGAGCGCTTCCGTCGCTGGGCGGTGGGGGAAACGGGCTATCCCTTGGTGGACGCCGGCATGCGCCAGTTGCTCGCCGAGGGCTGGATGCACAACCGCGTGCGCATGGTGTGCGCGTCGTTCCTCGTCAAGCACTTGCACCTCGACTGGCGCTGGGGTGCGCGCTGGTTCATGTGGCACCTCATCGATGGTGACGTGGCCTCCAACCAGCACGGTTGGCAGTGGACCGCGGGCACCGGCACCGACGCGGCGCCGTATCACCGCGTCTTTAACCCCACGCTGCAGGCCGAGCGTTTCGATCCCGATGGCGAGTACATCGCGACCTACATTCCCGAGCTGCGAACTCAGCTGGCGAAATTTCGCACGGCTCCCGGCGGCGGTGATGGCCTCTTCGCGGCGCCCGGCTACGTGGCGCCGATGATTGATGCGGGCGTGGAACGTGATGAGGCGCTTCGTCGTTTCGCAGTAGCGCGCGGAGTGAATGATGCCTGATTTCGGCGTCTACATCCACATTCCGTTCTGTGCCACGCGCTGTGATTACTGCGCCTTTGCGACCTATGACGACCGAGACGACCTCCGCGAGCCCTACGTCGAGGCGTTGATCTCCGAAATCGTCACCGCGCGTGACCGGGGACTACCTGCCGCCACCAGCATCTTCGTCGGCGGGGGCACCCCCTCTCGCCTCGAGGCTGACGATCTCATTCGCATCATTCAGGCGGTGCCGCAAACCAGCGACTGTGAGATCACCGTGGAGTGCAACCCTGAAGATGCGTCGCTGGAGCGACTCATCACCTATCGCCAGGGCGGGGTGACGCGCATGAGTTACGGCGTGCAGTCGACCAACCCCGCCACCTTGGCCGACCTTGGTCGCCGCCACGGAATTCATCACCATGCCGAGGTCGCCGCTCGAACCGTCGAGGCGGGTTTCACGACCTTCAATATGGACCTCATTGTCGGTTCCACCGCCGACACGCCCGAAACCATTCGTCAATCAGTTCTGGACCTCATCTCGTTGCCGACGCCGCCGCCGCACATTTCCTGTTACGCCCTCACGCCCGAGCCCGCCACGCCG
Organism: uncultured Actinomycetes bacterium; assembly: GCA_903885505.1. GTDB lineage: Bacteria > Actinomycetota > Acidimicrobiia > Acidimicrobiales > RAAP-2 > RAAP-2. The sequence continues at coordinate 1,615 of CAISIU010000058.1, forward strand.
CTCGGTCAAGATCCCTCGCGACACCCCGACGAGGACGACACCGCCGACGCCTACGACGTCGTCGGCCAGATGCTGGCAGACGCCGGCTACGAGTGGGAAGAGATCAGCAACTGGGCCAAGCCCGGCCACGCCTGTCGCCACAACCACCTGTATTGGCAGCACGGCAACTATCGCGGTTTTGGGTCCGCCGCACACTCGCACGAGGACGGACGGCGCTTTTGGAATGTGCGCACGCCAAACCGTTACATCGAGATGCTGGATCGCGGCGAGGACCCTCTCGGTGGGGAAGAGTTCGTCGAGCCCGCGGCCCAACTCTTTGAGGCCGAATCGCTCGCACTGCGCACGCGTCACGGCGTGGCGCGCAGTGCCTTTGATGATTTGGCGCCGGTGGAGCACTTGGTGGAGGTGGACGGTGACGTGGTGCGTCTTCGACCCGAGGGCCGCCTCATCGCCAATCGGGTGATTTTGCAGTTGCGTTCGGCCCAAGACAGTGCCGACGGCTGACTAGCCTTGAGGCCGTGAGCGACACCCCCGACATCCTCGAGTCCGTCATCAACCTCTGCAAGCGACGGGGATTCATCTTCCCCTCCGCCGATATCTACGGCGGCTTTCGCTCCACCTACGACTACGGCCCGCTCGGCGTGTTGATGCTGCGCAACGTGAAGAACTCCTGGTGGCGTTCCATGGTGCAGATGCGAGATGACATCGTGGGCCTCGACGCCGCGATTTTGGGCCCGCCGGCCGTGTGGGCGGCCTCCGGCCACCTCGCCACCTTTACCGACCCGCTGGTGGACTGCCTCAAGTGCAAGGAACGGTGGCGCGAGGACAAGATTGACGGCGTGTGCCCGAAGTGTGGCAACACCACCTTCACCGAGTCACGCGCCTTCAATTTGATGTTCAAGACCCAGGCGGGTCCCATCGAGGGTGAAGGCGCCACCGCCTATCTGCGTCCCGAGACCGCCCAGGGCATTTTCACCAACTTCGCCAACGTGCTCACCACCATGCGCCGCAAGCCGCCCTTCGGCATTGCGCAGATCGGTAAGAGTTTCCGCAACGAAATCACGCCGCAGAACTTCGTGTTTCGCACCCGTGAGTTCGAACAGATGGAGATGGAGTACTTCGTTCCGCCGGCCGAGGCCGACGAGTGGTATCGCTACTGGATCGACGCTCGCTACAACTGGTATCTCGACCTCGGTATTCCCGCGGATCGCCTGCGCCTGTTTGAGCACCCCCAGCACGACTTGTCGCACTACTCGCGTGGCACCACTGACGTGGAATTTGCCTACCCCTGGGGCTGGGACGAGCTCGAAGGCATCGCGAACCGCGGTGACTACGACCTGACCCAGCACTCGAACGCCTCGGGGCAAAAGCTGGAGTTCTACGACCAAGCGGCCAACGAGCGCTACACGCCCTACGTGATTGAGCCCGCCGCCGGTGCGACTCGCGCCATGATGGCCTTCCTGCTCTCGGCCTATGAAGAAGAGGTCGTCGACGGTGAGACCCGCAGCGTGCTGCGCCTCGACCCGCGTCTCGCCCCTTATCAGGTGGCCGTGTTGCCGCTGTCAAAGAAGCCGGAGCTCGAAGCGACGAGTCGCGAAGTGCTCGGCCTGCTGCGTCCGTATTTCATGTGCGACTACGACGTCACCCAGTCCATTGGAAAGCGTTACCGCCGCCAAGACGAAGTGGGCACGCCGCTGTGCATCACGGTGGACTTCGACTCGCTCGACGATCGCGCGGTCACCGTTCGCGACCGCGACACCATGGCGCAAGAGCGCATCGCCATCAGCGATCTCGCCAGCTACGTCATCGGTCGTTTGGCGAGGTAAGGCGAGTCGTTCGCGAATTCGCGAACGTCGACAGCGCTAGTCCTTCGGAATGGAATAGGTGACCTGCGCCACGGCGCAGGGTTCGTCAGCACCCTCATTGGAGATGGTGACCCGAACGACGGCGAGTCGACTGCCGAGTTTCACGAGGTCCGCTTCTGCGATGAGGGCCTCGATCTCGGGCTTGCGCAGAAAGTCAATGTGCAAACTGGTGGTCACCGACAACAACTTCGGTCCCACGCGCGACAAGATGGCGAACCACGCAGACGCATCCGCGAGAGTCATCTGCGCGGGGCCGGAGACCGTGCCGCCGGGTCGGCCGTGTCGGTCATCGACCGCGAGGCGCACGCGCACCCCGCGGTCAGTGACCTCGACAATGTCCATGATCGAGGCGTTTTGACTGAACTGCGTCAAAATCGCGTTCAGCGCGTCTCGATCTAGTTCCACGTGGCCGATTCGGCCCACTAGGCCACCTTGCGGTACTTACGAACTGCCAGTGGTGCGAGGGTGGCCATGATGCCGATACTCCACGCGAGGGCGACCCAGGTGGAGTTGCCGTGTCCGAGAACGCGGCCCATGGGCAGGTGAATGTCACCCAGCATGAGACCTCGGACGGACTCGGTGACCTGCGTGATGGGCTGGTTACGAGCGAAGCCCTGGAGCCAGCCGGGCATGGAGGCGACCTGCACGAAGATTCCCGACGCGAAAGTCAAGGGGAAGATCAACGGAAAAGTCATCGCCTGCGCGGCTTCAGCATTGGGGGCCGCCAGGCCGATGAAGGCAAAGCCCCACGACAAGCAGTACGCGAAGATGAGCATGATCAGGCAGGCCAAGAGGTAGTTGCCAATGCCGCCGTGCGGGCGAAAGCCCACCGCGATACCCACCACCGTGATGACCACCAAGACGAGCAGGTTGCGGCCGACATCGGACACGGTGCGTCCGGCCAGTACCGCCATGCGCGACATGGGAAGAGCGCGGAAGCGCTCAATGAGACCTTCTTGAAGGTCCTGCGACAAACCAATGGCGGTGCCGACGGCCCCAAAGATGGTGGTTTGAACCAAGATGCCCGGGATCAGGTAGTTGACGTAGCCACCGGGCACGCCACCTTGAATGGACCCACCAAAGACGTAGCGGAACAAGAGCACGAACATCACCGGCTGAATCACCGAGAACACGAGGGCGACGGGGATGCGCACCAGGGCGAGCAAGTTGCGGCGCGCCAAGACGCCAACATCACTAATGGCCCACTTGAGGGAACTGATTTTCATCGCTTTGCCTTTCGACCCTTGGCGACGGGCTCGGCCGCCGGAGCATCTTCGGCCTTGTGGCCCGTGAGGTTAAGAAATACGTCGTCGAGGCTGGGCTCGCGAAGGGCGAGGCCCGCCAAGGTGACCCCGGACGCGTCAATGCGTCGCAGCGCTTCGGCGGCGGTGGCCGGACCCGAGTTCACCGTCAGTTCGACAACGGTGCCATCGTGGTTCAGCGGCTTGTCGGAGAGGTCGCGAACGAGCGATAGAGCGGAATCGGCGTCGGCCAGGTTCTGGAAGGTGAGCGACAGCACGGTGGTGCCGAGCTGCGCCTTCAGCTGAGCGGCGGTGCCTTCGGCAATGATCTTGCCCTTGTCGAGCACGACGAGCTGCTTCGCGAGGCGATCCGCCTCCTCGAGGTACTGGGTGGTGAGAAGCACCGTCACGCCCGATTCGACGAGCGATTCGATCGCGAACCACAGGTCCTGACGGCTCTGCGGGTCAAGGCCGGTCGTCGGTTCGTCGAGGAACAAGATCGGCGGGTGGGCGACCAGGGCCGCAGCGAGGTCGAGGCGACGACGCATACCACCGGAGTAGGTCTTGACGTTGCGGTTCCCCGCGTCGGAGAGATTGAACTGCGCGAGTAGTTCGTTGGCGCGCTGACGCACCACGTCCTTCGGGAGGTGGTTCAGACGGCCAATCATGTAGATGTTCTCAAAACCGGTGAGGTTCTGGTCCACCGTGGCGTACTGGCCCGCGAGGCCAATCGAGCGGCGCACGGCGTCGGGGTTCTTCACCACGTCAAAGCCCGCCACGGTGGCACTGCCACCGGTGGGGGCCAAAATGGTGGACAAGATCCGCACGATGGTGGTCTTTCCCGAGCCGTTCGGACCCAAAAGTCCGAAGACTTGGCCCTTCGGGACATCGAAACTGACTCCGTCAAGGGCCGTCACGGCACCATCACGGAAAGTGCGGACCAGATTGCGGATTTCTACGGCATTCTCGGTCATCTCTCTACCCTAGGCGAGTAGTTCGTCGTGTACCGGCGAGGCGGTACCCTCACTGCGTGGCAATCGCGGATGGGGAAAAAGAGCGGGTTCTGGCCGCGACCGACATTGTCAACCTCATTTCCGAGCGCACCGGCCTCAAGCGTTCTGGCTCGCGCTGGGTGGGCCTCTGCCCCTTTCACAATGAGCGCACGGGTTCTTTTTACGTCAACGCCAATGAGGGGCGCTACTACTGCTTTGGGTGTCACCAAAAGGGCGACGCCATCGAGTGGGTGCGCCAAACCCAGCACTTTGACTTCGTGGACGCTCTTCGCTACCTCGCCGACAAGGCGGGACTAACGCTGCAGGAAACCGAGAGCACCGGTCCGACGCGAAATCGCAAGGGTTACCTCGAAGCCATGGACAAGGCCGTGAGTTGGTATCACGACCAATTGCTCACGAGTCCCGATGCGGCGGCGGCGCGCGGATACTTGCGCTCTCGCGGATATGACGGCGAGACGGTGCGGCGCTTTCAGCTGGGGTGGGCACCTGACGAATGGGACAAGCTCGCCACCACTTTCGATCTGTCCGCGGACATCCTCGACGGCACCGGCCTCGGATTCATCAACGCTCGCGGACGAAAGCAGGACTTCCTACGCGCGCGCATCATCTTTCCCATCTTTGATCCCTCGGGCAAACCCATCGCCGTGGGTGGGCGTATCTTGCCGCCGGCACCCGGGCACGAACCCTCGGGTCGTCCGGAGCCGAAGTACAAGAACTCTCCCGAGACGGTGATTTACTCCAAGCGAAAGACGCTCTACGGGCTGAACTGGGCCAAAGACGACGTGGTGCGCACGGGAGAAATCATCGTGTGTGAGGGCTACACCGACGTCATCGCCTTCTTTAACGCCGGCCTGCCACGCGCGGTGGCGACCTGTGGCACCGCCCTCGCCGAAGATCACTTTCGCACCATGCGAAACTTCGCGTCGCGCATTGTTCTCGCCTACGACGGTGACTTCGCGGGTCAAAACGCCGCCGCCGCGGTCTACCAATGGGAAAAGTCCCACGACGTCGAAGTGCGCGTGGCGAAGTTCCCCACCGGCGTCGACCCTGCCGAGCTGGCTCAGCGTGACCCCGAGGCTCTTCGCGAGGCCATCTCGTCCGCGACGCCGTTCTTGCAGTTTCGGGTGGAGCGCGCTCTCGCGTCGGCGTCACTCGACACCGCCGAAGGCCGCGCCCGTGCGGCCGAAGGTGCCGTCGCGATGATTGCCGAGCACCCCAGCGACTTGGTGCGCGATCAGTACCTGCAGGTGGTGGCGGACCGTTGCCGCCTCGACGTGGACCGCTTGCGAAAGATGATGAGTTCACCTCGGCCCGCGGCGACGCGAGAGTTCGTGGAGGCACCGGTGCCCCAGGGTGCCATCGACCTGTCGCAGAATCGTGCGGCCGTCAACGCGCTGCTCGCCATGGTGAATGAACCCGATCTCACCGATGGCCGCTTCGTGGCCGCGTACTTCTCGGTGCCCGAGCACCGCGTGGTCTTCGAATCACTCGCCAGTGGCGAACTCGTGCGTACCGCAATTGATCGGCTCGAATCGATTGGCGAGACGGGCGCCGCGGACTTGCTCGAGCGTTTGGTCGCCTACCCCGAACCGCCGAGCGATGTCACCGACGAGGCCATTGACGAAATGGCAGATCACCTGCTTCGCCAAGCGTGCCGGTCAGCCCTGGGCGACATCCCCCGGCTGGTGCGTGAGCAGGCGCTTGCCGGTGACGAGGCGGCCGCCATCGTGGCCGACGTGCAGCACTACGTGGGTCTCTTGGACTCGCCCCAGCGTCTGGACGCCACTCACGCGCTGATCGAGTGGCTGGTGGGATTTGACGAGGCGTATCGTCCATGAGCGACGACATCGACGTCACGGAGTTATGGCGAGCAATTCGCCGCGGGCGTGACGCGGAGGCTCGACTGATGTCTACCCGCATTGGTGAGGAGACTCGACGACGTCTTCGCGCCGAGGTGCGCGCACGGCACGTGGCCGAGCGTGCGCTGGTGAATTCCCTCAACCGCCTGGTGGCCAAGGAGGCGTACCGGGTCGCTCGCTACGGCGAGCGTGAAGATTTCGTCGCGGCCGGCCACGAGGGACTGAGCGAGGCCCTGCGTCGCTTCGATCCCGACAAGGGCGCGTCTTTCACCACCTACGCCCGTTACTGGATCCGCAAGCGAGTCTTTGAAGCCGCCGCCGCTCGCTATCCCTACGACCACGCCACGGTGCGCCTGCTCATCAAGTATCGCCAGATGGCCAGTGACGCCGGCCGTGATCTCACGGCGAGCGAGGTGGCCCGCAAACTCAAGATCTCCGTATCGGAGGCGAGCCACATCATGAGTCTGTCCGATGAACGCGATGACCTCAGTCTTCGTCGAGCGCTCGAGGGATCTCGCGATAGTGAGGCCGAACACCCCGACGAGGGCTGGGTCATCGATACGATGAAGGAAGTCCTGGGAAGCCAATTTGAGGACTTTTGGATGCTCTCGGGTGGCGTGACCACTTTGGATGAACGAGCACAACTGCACGGAATCAGCCGCCAGGCCATGCACAAGCGCTACGCCAAGATGCGCGACACCCTGCGGCACAGCACTTTCGGCACCGATCTCGAGCGTTTCTGGCGCGCGCTCTAGGGGAGAGGATTTCCGCCTAGATTCTCGTTGCGACCGGAGCGCTTTCGCGACGGTGCTAAAGTTCACCCAGCCTTCCCAGATAGCTCAATTGGCAGAGCAAGCGGCTGTTAACCGCTAGGTTGCAGGTTCGAGTCCTGCTCTGGGAGCCAATATTTATCGCCCTTCACCTTGCGTGAAGGGCGATTTTTAGCTTGCCAGGCGAGTGCTGGATTGAAGGTCGCTAATCAGCTGGCGAACGTCAAACAAGGCCGCCGCGTAACCCTTCTCGAAGTCATCGTTGGAGTGAGCCGCATTTTGCAGCTTTGCCAATGATTCGTTGAAAGAAATTGAGATTCGAGTCTCTAGCGTGTCTAACTTAATGCCCATTTGTCACCCCCCGTTTACTTTCCGTTCACTTTAGCACGCGTAATCGTCACATTTGACACATACGTCGGATACGTCAAGAACCGTGCATCACATGAGCCCTAGGTGGTAGGGGGAGCCTTCTTCGGGGGTCGACGAGCCCAACGATCAAGCGGCTCCGGGCCTCCCACCACGTAGAGCGAGGCTCGCTCCGCTCGAACCTGACGAATCTCGCACTCTTCACTCACGATTTCCATTGAGCCGTACTTCCAGGTTTCCGTGGTGTAGTTGCGCGTTCCTGTGGCGTACGACTGGGCGAGAATCACGGCATTCTCGACGGCCTCATCCATGGAGTCGGCGTGGACGGAGAATTGCCGACGGTGGCGACCCCACCGTCCGTTGACGCAGTACATACCCATGAAACCATGGTGAGCCACGGGTGTGACAACTTAAGTAGGGCCGGTGGGGATCGAACCCACGACCGAGGGATTATGAGTCCCCTGCTCTAACCACTGAGCTACAGCCCCTCCACACTGGCTCCGCAAGCGAGGTCAGCGCTCGGTCATCCTACCGACCGAGGTGAGCGGCGTTATTGCCAGTTGCGAGAACGCTCGAGGGCGACCGCGGCGTATAACGCGATGCCCAGCGTCATGCCGTCTTCATTGAAAGTCACCCGATTCGAGTGGTTCATCGGCACTTCCCAGAAGTTCCTGCCTTCGGGGCACATTCCGAGGAACACCAAACAGCCCGGGATGTGGTTGAGGACATACGAGAAGTCCTCGGCACCCATGACCGGGTGGGGGAGGGGGAGCGACACCGGCTGGCCCGTGAGCTGGTCGGCCACCTTTTGCACCCATTCGGCGGCCAAGTTGTCATTGACCGTGACCGGGTAACCGAGATCAAATTCAGACGTCGCCGTGGCGCCGTGAGCCTCCGCAATGCCGGTGGCAACCTGTTCGATGTAACGGCGCACCGTTTCGCGAGTGGCGGGCGACAAGGTGCGAATGGTGCCGGTGATGTGAGCGGTTTCGGGAATGACGTTGCTCGTCGTTCCCGAGTCGATCTTGCCGACCGTAATCACGGCCGGGTCAAAGATGTCGATGCGTCGCGTGACCATGGTCTGCAGGCCAATCACCACTTCGCAGGCCACCGGGATGGGGTCAAGTGCCTGATGTGGGGCCGAGGCGTGGCCGCCTCGTCCAGTCACGGTGATCTCGAAGGTGTCTGACGACGCCATGAGCGGGCCGGGCTTGGTGGAGATGATGTTGATGGGTGCACCCGGAGTGGCGTGAATGGCAAAGGCGAAGTCGGGCCGTCCCGCCACTTCGAGTAGTCCCTCGCCGATCATGAGGTCAGCCCCGCCAAAGCCTTCTTCGCCCGGCTGGAACATGAAAATGACTTTGCCGTTTAGTTCGTCGCGACGAGCCGACAGCAATTTCGCGGCGTGAGCGAGCATGGCGACGTGGGTGTCGTGGCCACAGGCGTGCATGACACCGTCGACGGTGGAGGCGAATTCCACGTCCGTGTCTTCGGGCATCGGCAATGCGTCCATGTCGCCACGCAGGAGAACCACGGGTCCCGGCCGGCCGCTGTCCAAAATGGCCACGACCGACGTGAGGGCCTTGCCCGAGATGATCTGCAGGCCCAACCCGTCCAGGGCCTCGATGATTACGCGCTGGGTGCGCGGCAGCTCGTTACCGAGTTCGGGGTGCGCGTGGATGTCACGACGCATCGCCACCGCACTCGGCAAGAGGGCGAGGGCGTCGGAGTAGAGATCGGTAAGGGCCATGGCCCGATTTTAGGAAGGTGTGGCTAGGCGCGCAGGGGATGAATGGCGTGGTGCGTCTTGTTGATTTCTTCCAGCATGCCCTTGGTGCCGAGAATGAAGGGGTCGCTGGGCGTGAACACGCCGTCGACGACGGGCGTCATCATCGTGGAGACACCAACGTCGGCGGTGTGAATGAGCTTGAGAGCGGACAACACCGGCTTGATGGCCATGACGGCGCGCGCGCCCATGGACATACCCGCGCCGTATCCGACGAGGCCCACCGGCTTGTAACGCCACTCGGCGTGCAGGTAGTCAAGAGCGTTCTTCAGCGCCGCGTTGTAGCTGTGGTTGTACTCGGGCATCACGAACACGAAGGCATCGCCGCGCGCGACGATGTCCGCCCAACGCTGCGTGTGTTCGTTCGCGTACTGGCCCATCATGGGGTGAGACGACTCGTCAAAGAGGGGCAGGTTGACGTCGGCGAGGTCAATGACCTCGACGTTGAAGCGGGCGTCGTCGCGAGCGATGTCGGCGACGGCCGTCGCGATGGCCTCGCCGGAGCGGCCCGGGCGAGTGGAGCAAATGACGATGTGCAGATTGACGGGGTTCATGGTTCCTCAAGGGTACTGGGGGACTGAGTAACCTTCGCCCGTGGCTGACGAAGGGGCATCAACGCGCCGTCGCGATATTCAGGGTCTGCGCGCCATCGCCGTTCTCGTGGTCATTGCCAATCACGCGCACCTGAGTGGATTTTCAGGTGGCTTTATCGGTGTTGACGTCTTCTTCGTTATTAGCGGCTTCGTCATTACCTCGAGCTTGATGCGCGACCGATCAACAACGCGACGTCGCGCGTTGGCGCGCTTCTACGCCCATCGCATTGCTCGGATTGTTCCCGCTTCCACGCTCACCCTGATCGCCACCGTGGTGGTGGCACGCCTCGTGTTGGGCGCCGCATTCCCGCCCTCGTTAGCCAGCGATGTCCGGTGGGCGGCGCTATTCGGCGCGAACCTTCATTTCATGGCGAGCGGCGCGAACTATTTCGTGCAAGGCCTTCCGCCGTCTCTCGTGACGCACTTTTGGTCACTCTCGGTAGAGGAACAGTTTTATCTGGTCATCCCCCTTGTCGTCTCGCTGTTGGCCTTCGGACCGCGACGGATGCGACCCCATGCCCTGCGACTGTTTTTCGCCGCGGTAATCGTGGTGTCACTCGTGGTGGCCTGGCGCCTCACGTCGTCGAACGCGGTGGTGGCGTATTACTCACCGTGGTCGAGAATGGGCGAACTCGCCCTCGGGGGTTTGCTCGCCCTCACGCCAACTACGTGGTGGTCAAAGCATCGAGGCTGGTCGGCGGTGGCGGGTGCCTTGGGGCTCGCCGCGATTGGGTTGGCCACGATCACCTTCTCTACTAGCACCCCCTTTCCGTCGTATCGGTTCTTGCTGCCGGTGCTGGGCGCCGCCCTCATCCTGTGGACGGGTGAGCACCAGGTCAGCCACGGCCCGACCTACCTACTCAGTCGGGACCCCTTGGTGTACCTGGGCGACATTTCCTACTCGCTCTATCTGTCCCACTTCGCGTGGTTGATGATTCCCCAGATGCTGCCCACCCCGTGGACCTTCGATGGGGCGCCGACCGTTGAAACTTTGTCCGCCATTGCCATGGCCGCCGCCTCGTACCACTTCGTCGAGCAACCACTTCGACGAGCGTCATGGTTGCGCGATGACTTATTTTCGTCGCTGCTCTTTGCGGCGTGCGCCATTGCCGTGGTGTGGAACGTCACCCTTCTCGTTCACTAACGAGCTGGCTATTTGTTGGTGATGATGGCGTTTTGTTGGGGAACGAAGGGCATGTTGTACATCTCGTCGATGTAGCGCACGATGTAGGTACCGATGACGGCTTCGCCCTGGGGCCACATGTGTATGCCATCGGCGGAGCGGATTTGGCTCATGACGCCATTGACGGGTGCCGAGCTCGCAAAGACGCCAGTGGGGTGACTCAGCACGTTCCACGTGTCGAGATAACGCGCTCCGGGAACCGAGGAGACCACGTTGCGGTAAATGCTGTTCAGCAACTGAATCTTTTGCCAGTAACCCCA
>CAISIU010000059.1 GCA_903885505.1 uncultured Actinomycetes bacterium
CAACGGCCCCCTAAGGGGCCGTTGACTGCGTGTCGAAGGCGGGACTTGAACCCGCACGCCCTTGCGAGCACCAGCCCCTCAAGCTGGCGTGTCTGCCATTTCACCACTTCGACGTGGAGGTGTCATGTTATCGCATTACGAAGACAGCGATGCCGGGGTGAGGTTGAGCAGTTCGTCAAACAGCGCGACCACATTTGAGGCCGTTTGAAGGGGCAAACGTGAGGACCAGTATTCAATATTCGGAAGCGAATACAACGGCCGATCCCACACATTGCGCTGAATCGCGTCGTCAATGGCCTCCCACGACGCCGTCGCGGTGACGGAATTCAAAGTTCCGAGGCCCGCCTGGTAGTCGGCGATGAGCGCCGACGGATTCCAACCCGCCCAGAGGCTCCCCGCCTCGGCTCCGATTGCCCAGCGTGATGCCAATTCTGAGGGCAACGGCTGCGGCAGATGATAGACACCGGCATCGAAGTAACCCGACCTCAGAGCGCCGACCACGGCCACCTCAGTGCTGAAATATTGGACCGACACGGTGGCATGAAGTTCACGCCACGCGGCGGCGACCGAGTCGGCGGACATACGGTCTTCAACCGTTGGGCCTGCCGCGAGATGGAGAACTAACGGCCCCGTCGGGCCCGTCCACCCCGTCGAGGTCGGCGTGAAACCCGCGGCACGAAGGAACTCAGGGGCGCAATGAGGGCAATCGTCCAGCTGACCGGAGGCGGGCTGGAAGACCGGTGGGGTCGCTGAAGTAGTCGTCGTAACGCCGACAGGGATACCGACGGATCCAGGGTAACTGGGCGATGACTGAGGGTATATCGACGAGGCAGCCGGAGCGATGCCCGGATTAAGAAGGCCAACATTTCTCCATACCAATGCGGCTCGATCAATGGCGCTGGCTAGCGCACTTCGAACATTGACGGATGCCACTTGCGGGCGCACTGCCGAGAACGTCAAGCGCTCAGTGCTCGAGGAGGCGGCCACAAAAGAAGATGTTGTGGGAGGGCTCGAGATGACTTGGAGTTGTTTCTGCGAGAGCCGATGGGAAATCATCGCGAAAGTACCGCTCGTGAAGATTGTTTCCTGGCCCGCCGTAATCTCGATGCGTTGCGCTAGGGGCGTGACGCCCGTGGCCGCCGCGAAACTCGCGTTTGCCACCAAAACCGCATGGCGCGACGACAACTCGACCACTTGATAGGGGCCGAGTTGGGGCTCCCGCAAAACTTGCGCCCAGCTGCATCCCACCGTTTGGGGCATCAATTGAATGTCTCGAAAAAGCGACGCCCAACCGCTGTTCGGCAGACTGAAGGTTGCGGTGACGGCCAGGCCGTCTGCCGACACCTCCAAGGAACTGATCGATCGGTAATTCACCGCGGCGGAGCCCACTTGCTGACGCGCGAACTGCCACCACTGCACCATCTGCTGGCCGGTGAACGCCTGACCTGTTGTCCACGTGAATTTCGGGTTGATGCGGTACTGCACGACTTGGGGGCTCACCGAAATGAGTTCACTCTGAGCAATCGGCCCATTAACCCCTAGCGGCCTACCGAAGCGATTCGTAACGAACGCCGACGGAGTGGTGAGATCGAGCACGGCTTGCATCGTGTCGCTAAGAGCTCCATCGAAAATCGAGCATCCAGCGAACTCATCGGGCACCGAAATCTGAAGGTTCGCGATGGAGACTCTGGGATGCGCAATGGTCGTCGTGGGATTCGATGCCGACGCGGGGAATGCGCTGGTGATTGTCGCCACCGCGAGAGTGAGAGCGACAACAGTGCTGCTGGCGCGACGAGCGCCCATGATCACGCGATGCGCAGGTCGAGAGTGATCGTCGTGAAGGCCAAAACGAGGGCAACTGCGACGGTGATTCGGTCCAGATTTCGCTCTGCCACCGTTGAACCCTGAGCGACCGAACCCAAGGAGCCGCCCAGCATCGATGACAGTCCGCCGCCACGACCCGAGTGCATGAGGACGAGGAAGATGAGCGCGATAGCCGCAATGATTTCTACAACGACGAAAATGGTGGTCAGCATCAGAGCCTCCTTAGAGACCTCAACGGTAGCATTTCGCAGCTGTCACCGCGATTTGCACGAACTGCTCGGCATTCAAACTGGCACCCCCCACGAGAAAGCCGTCAACCCCAGGAGTACCGGCGAGTTCGGCCGCGTTCTCCGGCTTCACGGAGCCCCCGTACAGGACCGTTAGGTCTCCGGCGTCATCTGGCCAGGCCGAGCGAATAACGGCCACCATCTCTGCCACTTGTTCCACCGACGCCACCTTGCCGGTGCCAATGGCCCAAATCGGCTCGTAGGCAACGACGACATCACGGCGTTGGGCCGGCGTCAACCCGCCCACGGCCGCTTGAACCTGGGCGGTCACGAACTCAACGTGGCCTCCATTCTCCCTAACTTCCTCTGACTCGCCCACACACACGATGGGCGTCACGTCATGGCGAAGCGCGGACATGGCGGTCTTGGCAACGGCCTCATCGTCCATCGCGAAGAGCTCTCGACGCTCACTGTGCCCGACGATCAGAAAAGTACAACCGAGTCGCTTCACCATCGGTATCGACGTTTCGCCCGTGAAGGCTCCCCCATCTTCCCAGTAGGCGTGTTGCGCTCCAATCTTGATGGCTAAGCGATCCGCCTCAATGACGGACGACACGGAGCGCAAATCACACGTCGGCGGCGCGACGACAAGTGACACTCCCGACACGTCAGCCTGACGCGCAAGAATTCCAATTTGCTGAGTTAAATGAATAGCGGCCACGAAGTCGTTGTTCATTTTCCAGTTGCCCACAATGAGATTGACAGCCATATCTACAACACCTTTCTGTCGCGCAGTGCGCGCAGGCTAGGGAAATCACCGAACTCCAATAGTTCGAGTGATGCACCGCCGCCCGTTGAAATGAAATTCATCTGATCCGCGAGGTGGTAGTGCGCCACCGCAGCCGCGCTATCGCCACCACCAATTACGGAGAACATGGAACCTGCCGCGAGAGTATCGGCGATCGCTCGGGTGCCTGAGGTCAGACGCGGATCCTCAAATACCCCCATCGGACCATTCCACAGGACCGTCGATGCTGACTGCAGCTCGCGCGAGAACAAAAGCTCAGTCTCAGGCCCAATGTCAAGACCGAGGTACCCATCAGGAACATCAGTTCCGTACACTTGTGGAGCCACCTCTCCCCCAGCGCCGAAAGGTGCACCCGCGGGCAAGCAACGGACATCGACGGGGATAAGTATTTTTCCGGTTTCCAAGAGGGCCCGACATTCGTCGAGTCGAGTGTCGTCAACGAGCGAATTACCGATGCGATGTCCGAGCGCCTTCCAGAACGTGAACATCATTCCGCCGCCGACAAGTACTCGATCAGCCTTCGCGGCCAGGACATGAACGATGCCGAGCTTGTCGGCGACCTTGGCGCCGCCCACGACCGCCACGAAGGGCCTAGAGGGATGAGACAGCAGGCCGCTCAGAGTCTCGACTTCACGAATCAAGTTCGGCCCTGCAGCGGACGGCACATGTTGCGGTGGATACATGATCGACGCGTGTTCGCGGTGCGACGCCCCGAAGGCCTCGTTGACGTACGCGTCAATACCCTCGATCAGTTGCGCCCCAAAGCTCGGATCATTGCCTTCTTCACCAGGTGAAAAACGCAAGTTTTCGAGCAGTTCGACTCCGGGTGCGAGCACCGCGAGGGCGTCGCGAATAGGGGCGACTGAATACTTGTCAACTGCCTGGCCCTTAGGTCGGCCAACGTGGGTGCAGGCCACCACCGTGGCCCCTCGATCCTGTAGCTCTCGAAAGAGCGGGAGCGCGGCTCGAATGCGAAAGTCATCCGCAATCTCGCGTTGTCCGTCAATCTCCCGAAAGGGTACGTTGAAGTCAACGCGAACGAGAACCCTCTTGCCCCTCAGATCGCCCAGGTCATCAATGGTTGGCAGTTGCATTAAGCGTGAAGCCCAATGACCGTCGCGAGATCAACCAAACGGTTGGAGTATCCCCACTCATTGTCGTACCAACCGAAGATCTTCACGAGCGACTGCTCATCGCTGATGTCTTGAACCATGGTCATCGCCGAATCAAAAGTGCACGATGCCGAGGTGCCGACGATGTCACTCGAGACGATGGGCTCGTCGGTGTAGGTCAGAATTTTTCCGAGACGACCCGCGGCGGCGATCTGAAAGGCCGCATTGACCTCGTCGACGGTCGTTTTGCGAGTGATCGCCGTGAAGTCCGTGATCGAACCGTCGGGAATCGGCACACGTAGCGAGGTGCCGTCGAGGCGACCCTTCATGGCCTGGAGGACGAGGCCAGTGGCACGCGCCGCACCAGTGGATGACGGAACGATGTTCACCGCGGCAGCACGAGCACGACGCAAGTCCTTGTGCGGCAGATCAAGCAAATTTTGATCGTTGGTGTAGGCGTGAATGGTCGTCATCAGACCCGTCACCACGCCGAAACTGTCATCCAGGACCTTGACCATCGGAACGAAACAGTTCGTGGTGCATGATGCGTTCGAGACAATGTGGTGCTCGTTGGCGTCGTAAGTGTCATCATTCACGCCCACCACGAAAGTGGCGTCGACGCCGTTCGCGGGGGCCGAAATTATGACCTTGCGTGCGCCCGCGGCCAGGTGCTGCGCCGCCTTGTCGCGCTCAGTAAACACACCCGTCGACTCAATGACCACGTCAACGCCGAGCTTGGCCCACGGGAGGTTCTGGGGGTCGCGCTCCGCCGTCACGGCGATTTCTCGACCGTTGATGGAGATTGACGACTCAGACCATGACACCTCTCCAGGGAATCGGCCTTGCGTGGAGTCGTACTTCAAGAGATGTCCGTTGGTGGCCGTACTGCCGAGATCGTTGATGGCGACGACTTCTATGTCGCTGCCCACCGACGCGCGGAGGAATCCGCGCCCAATTCGGCCAAAACCATTGATACCTACACGTATAGACATTGCGTCTCTCCTTTGAGCCCCTAAATCATGGCACGAGATTGGCCAGCACTCGCGCCAATAAGCCGGAATCATGAGTTTTGCCCGATGGCGCACACAAGCTTGCCTTCACCACCTCGACCCCCAAGCCCTCAAGCGATGCCGTCTCTGTCGTGTCGTCCACAATGACACCGTCTAAAGGCACGCCATGGACCCGAAACGCCTCTACGTAGTGCGCCGTCGAGAACCCCTCAGCCTCCGGGAACTGGGGGTAAAGGTTCACCACGAGGTAGCGAGGCGCAGACGCGTCCGCGAGGGCTTCGGAGATTCCCGGCACCACGCAGGCGGCAAGCACGCTCGAGAAAATAGACCCCGGACCGTACACAACCATGTCGGCATTGGAAATTGCGTCTACGGCCGCACGAGGGGCACGGGCGGACGCCGGTCGAACCGCGACCCGGCGGATGGCACTGGACGACGAGACCGATGTCTGCCCTTCTGCCACTCCGCTGTCGGTCACCGCCAGCAACTCGACGCCCTCTCGCGACGCCGGGATAACGCGGCCGCGAATATTCAAGCTGTCGGCAACAATATCGATGGCCTCTTCGAGCGATGCAGCCGTCTCGACTAATCCCGCAAGGACGAGGTTTCCTACTGCGTGCCCACGTAGTTCGCCTCTCATGAAGCGATGCTCGAAATTTTGAGCCAGGCGGTTGCCGTCGTCGGCGAGGGCAACGAGACATTTACGAAGATCTCCTACCGCCGCCACATCCAAGATCTCTCGTAATCGACCAGTGCTCCCGCCATTGTCGGCAACCGAGACAATGCCCGTCACGGAAAACCCGGCCGTCAGCGCCGCGCGCAGCGTGACCGCTGTTCCGTGTCCGCCACCGAGGGCGACAAACTCCGTCATCGGTCGATATCGCGATGAAAAACGTTGACCGCGACAGGTAGAGCGCTCGCGATGGCTTCTGCCATGGCGACCGAGCGGTGCCGTCCACCGGTGCATCCGATGGCGATTGACAAATACGACTTACCTTCCTTGGCGAAAGCAGGGATTTGCCACGCCAGCATGGCCGTAACGTCAGCCAGGAAACGTTGAGCTTCATCCTGGTTCAGCACGAAATCGGTAACACGTGAATCGAGGCCAGACAGTGGTCGCAATGTTTCATCCCAGAAGGGATTGGGAATGAAACGACAATCAAAGACGAGATCCACGTCACGAGGGAGGCCATTTGAATAGCCGAACGACATAATGGACGTACGCATCGAGCCACCGACACTTCGATCTTCAAAGGTACTCACGATGCGCTGGCGAAGTTGATTGGTATTCAAAGCTCCGGTGTCGATGATCACATCAGCGAGATCTCTCGCGCTTGCAAAGGCGGCACGTTCTCCCGCGATGGCACTGGAGACCGAACCCGACAGGGGGTGCCGGCGGCGAGTTCCTTCGTAACGCCGAATGAGAACATCGTCGGGGGCATCCAGGAATATCACCTTCACGTCGAATTGTTGCTGACGCAAATCGCTGACCGCGGCGACGAACCGATCTCCATCGAAGTTGCCGCTGCGACCGACGACGAACACCAGCCCGGGGCCCTCCACAGCGCCGTGAAAGGCGAGCTCGGCCACTCGAGCAATGAATTCCAAAGGCATGTTGTCAATGACCGTCCAGCCCAAATCCTCGAGCTGAGCCGACACGGTGGAGCGACCCGCACCGGACATACCGGTCACCAGCAGGATTCGGTTCATCTGTAATCGGCACCTTCCACTAGATCGTCATCTCTTTGCAAGCGATCGTAGATGGCCTGCGCCACGCTCGAGGGAACTCCCGCAGCAGCGATTTCCTCCGCACTCGCGGCGCGGATCTCATCCAGAGAGCCAAAGGC
>CAISIU010000060.1 GCA_903885505.1 uncultured Actinomycetes bacterium
CACGAGACGGTCCACGCCGAAGGCGAAACCGGCGTGCGGCGGGGCGCCGTAACGAAACGCGCCGAGCAAGAAGCCGAAACGGCTCTCGGCTTCCTCATCGGACATTCCCCGCGAACGAAACACGCGAGCCTGAATATCGCTGCGGTGAATACGCACCGATCCAGAACCCAGCTCCCAGCCGTTCAGCACCAAGTCGTAAGCCTGTGATCGAACCTTCAGCGGGTCTGTTTCCATGAGGTCAAAGTCGTCGGGGTGCGGCATGGTGAAGGGGTGGTGAGCCGCCATCGGGTTGCCGTCCTCGTCGAGGCCCTCGAACATCGGAAATTCGGTGACCCACACGTAGCGGTGAGGGCCCTGCGACACCGGCGGAGCGCCAATCGCGAGGCGAATCTGGCCGAGGACCTTCGAGGCGGTCACGAATTCATCAGCCACCATCAAGATCAGGTCGCCCACCTCGGCACCGTCAACCGCGCGAATCGCAGCCTTCTCGGCGTCGTTCAAGAAACGCTCCAACGGAGAATCAAGACCTTCGGCGGTGACTCGGAACCACGCGAGCCCCTTGGCACCCACTCCCTTGGCCTGTTCCGTCAGGGTGTCGAGCCGTGAACGAGTGAACTCCGCTCCACCGGGGACGCGAATGGCCTTCACACACGGAGCGGAGAAGGCCTTCACTTCGGTACCGGCAAAGGCGTCAGAGACGTTCTGCAAGGTCATTCCAAAGCGAAGGTCGGGCTTGTCGACGCCGTAGCGATCCAGCGCATCGGTCCAGGTCATGGATTCAATAGTGGTCGGGCGTTCGCCCGTCGCTGCCTCAGCGGCATCGAGCACCGCTTCGGAGATGAAGCGCATGACGTCGTCTTGCGTAACGAAACTCGCCTCGATGTCCAACTGGGTGAACTCAAACTGACGGTCGGCACGAAGGTCCTCGTCTCGCAAGCATCGCGCCACTTGGTAGTAGCGGTCAAAGCCGCCGACCATGGTGAGCTGCTTGGCGATCTGCGGAGATTGGGGAAGAACGTAAAAGTCACCCGGGTGAAGGCGGCTGGGGACAACGAACTCGCGAGCGCCTTCCGGTGTAGGGGCCCACAAGAGGGGGGTCTCGATTTCGCAAAAGCCTTGGCGGTCCATCGCGGCGCGCACCGCACGCAGGACCTTGGCGCGAAGTCGAAGGTTGTTTTGCATCTGCGAGCGGCGAAGGTCTAGGTAGCGATACTTGAGACGCACTTGCTCGTCAATGTCACGGCGGTCATCCAACTGAAACGGCGGGGGCTCAGCAGCATTCAAGACTTCAACCGTGCAGTTAGTGATTTCCACCTTGCCGGTGGGCAGAGCCGCATTGACTGTTCCCTCCGGGCGGGCCGTCACGGTGCCTGTGACCTTGATCACGTATTCCGAACGCACATCGACGGAGCCGTCCACCACCACCTGAAGCACGCCCGAGCGGTCGCGCAAGTCCACGAAGGCCAGGTGCTCGCCATGCTCACGACGGCGCGCGACCCAGCCACAGACCGTGACCGACGTTCCAATCATGGACTCGTTCACCGAGCCACACAACATGTCGCGCATGCTCGTCTTTTCAAAAATGTCAGCCATAACTACTTTCCTCGCCATTGCTTCAGCGTCTGCGCCACGTCATCCCACGCTACCGAGACCGGCTCGGTGTCGTTGCCATTTCGCAGCCAGCGCATGGTTACTACGTTCTCGTCGAGTTCCGTCGGTCCGATGATGAGCGCCACCGCCGCACCGGAGCGATCTGCCACCTTGAACTGTGACCGCATGGACTTGC
>CAISIU010000061.1 GCA_903885505.1 uncultured Actinomycetes bacterium
CCACTGCGCTGATCGGTGAGAAAGGTGATGGAGCGCGCATCGGCCATCCACTCGATGTGAGTGGAGATGTCCGCGAGGGCATCCCAGACCTCGGCGGGCGTTGCGCTGATGTCTCGGTAAATGTCAATCTTCATCGTGTGGCCAAGGCCTTTCCGACGCGCTGCCAGTCGTCATAGGGAGGAGTCGTTAGATCGGCTCCAAGGAACTGCAAGCACACGTGGTCAGCACCGGCCGCCACGTGGCGGTCAACCGCGTCCACGATGGCGGACTCATCGCCATGAATCACCATGGCCTCTTTCAGCCTCTCGCTGCCGCCTCGAACAAAGTCCTCATCACTAAAGCCCAGGCGACGCCAATTGTTCTTGTAATTATCGAGACCGGTATAGATCTCGAGATACGCGTGGGCGCGCTCTAGATATTGCTCGCGGGTACCGCCGAGCACCACGGCCTGCTCGACGGCCAAGAAGGCGTCGCCGATGGCGGCGCGCGCGTCCGCGGTGTGCTGCGGCGTGGTGAGGTAGGGCAAGATGCCGTCGGCCTTGGTCGCACCGAGCTGCATCATCTT
The DNA here is from genome assembly GCA_903885505.1 of uncultured Actinomycetes bacterium. Taxonomy (GTDB): domain Bacteria; phylum Actinomycetota; class Acidimicrobiia; order Acidimicrobiales; family RAAP-2; genus RAAP-2. The sequence continues at coordinate 566 of CAISIU010000061.1, forward strand.
GGGTCCGAGCGCGGCGATGAGCCGAGTAGGTCGAGATGATCCCTCAGGCGTGAAGCTGGGAGCGGCGTCCAGCTTGTCGAGGTAGTCCGCCATGCGCGCGACCGGCGAGGAGTAGTCGTGTCCGCGCATGCGCTCCACGAGGGGCTCGTGAGAGACGCCGAGGCCCAGAAGGAAACGGTCGTCATACGCGGCGTTCAAGGTTCGGGTGGCGTTGGCGCAGGCGACGGCGTCGCGCGCGAAGATGTTGGCGATGCCGGTGGCCACCGTGAGGGTGCGGGTGGCGTTCAGGAGGAGTTGGGCGCTGGTGAAGGCCTCACGGCCCCAGGCCTCGGCGATCCACATGGTGGAAAATCCGGCCGCTTCAATGGCGCGTGCCACCTCGCCGCTGCGAGCGGCGGGCAGCGATTCGTGCGTGGTCGTCCAGATGCCGACGGTGCCACGAATTCGCTCGAGGGTACGTAGAGAACTAGTCACAATCGCGACACTACCGACCGCGCCCTTCGCAGATTGCGGTCAGAATGGAACCGTGGCTCTCATTGTTCTCTGCCTCGTCCTTTTCCTCGCCGCCACGTCGACGGTGGCGCTTCGTCCGGCACATCGCGGTCCACTTGCGGTGTTGGCGTGGACGGTGGGCTGGCCCGCGGGCGAGATGGCACCCTCGTCAGCCGGACTGACGGCGGTGGCGGTCGGCTTCTTATGGTGGTGGCAGTGGCCGCAGGGATGGCTATCGCTGGCCATCGTGGTTCTGGCGAGCATGTCCCTCGTGTCCAATGGCGTGCTGTATTCCGCGTCGCTCTATGCGCGCGTCGCGGTGTCTCGATCCTTAACGCACGGGCCGGTGAATCTCAATGAGTGGCGCGTTGCGCCGGCGTACGCCACGTGGCTGCGGTCATTGACCTTTTTGCCCTGGCGTCCCCGTCGCATTCGGGTGACCCGAAACATCTCCTATGGTCCCGACCCGGCTCATCGTCTTGACGTTCTGCGCGGACCAAATACCCCCGACTCGGCACCTGTCCTCTTTTATATCCACGGTGGTGCGTGGGTGTACGGCGATAAGGAGCAACAAGCTCGTCCGATGATGTACGAATTCGCGAGTCAGGGCTTCATCGTGGTGACCGCGAATTACCGCCACGCACCACGTCATCCCTGGCCCGCGCAAATTACTGATGTAATCGCGGCGCGCGCGTGGATTGCGCAGAACATCGCGGCGCACGGCGGTGACCCCTCCCGCGTGGTGGTGTCCGGTGGGTCAGCCGGTGGCCACCTCGCGGCCCTTCTCGCTCTCGTGGCGAACGATCCGGCCTGGCGGCCCACCTCGGTGGACCGTGACCTCGATTTGCGCGTGCGGGGAGCCATTCCGATTTATGGCGTGCTCGATATGACCGGTGACGATGAGATTTGGCGACGTCGTGGCGCGGGACTTCGCAGCTTGCTCGAAAAGACGGTCATCCAGCGACCCCTTGATGAGGTCGCGACCTACGAACTGGCCTCGCCGCACCACCGCATTGGCGCGGGCGCCCCGCCCATGCTCCTTATCCAAGGTTTGGTGGACACGTTGGTGGACGCCAATGTGGCCACCTCCTTCGCCCGCGAATTTGCTTATCGCGTGCCGCACGGGTCGCTGTGGACGGTGACGGTGCCGCTCGCGCAACACGCTTTCGATCTCAGTCTGTCGCCACGCACGGCGGCCACCACATCCGCGGCCTTGGCCTTTGCCCGGTGGGCGACGAGTCCCGCCGCCCCGCATCGTGCGGCCTTAACCGCCGAGCGTCTCGCGAGCTATGCGGTGCCACCGGCATCTCTCGTGGTGTGGCACGAGAACGATTGGCGTGAGCCCATGTCGGTGGCGGCGCAGCGCGGTGACTATGACGTCGTGACCGCCATGAACCCGGCCCGCCCGGACCTCTCCGGTTCGTCGAGCAGCTTTAACGACACGGCCACCGAGCGCCTGCGCTGGGAGGCGGCGGCCAAGAACTGGACGGTGGCCGACAGCGAAGGCCGCGACCCGACGAGTCCGCACTGGAACGAGGCGGGACTCGCCCTGTGGAATCTCGATACGGCGACGGTGCGTGACCTCTCCGAGCGATACGGACAATTCGCCTGGTACCACGTCACTCCCACCTCTATTGAGGTGCACGAGACGAGGCGTTGA
>CAISIU010000062.1 GCA_903885505.1 uncultured Actinomycetes bacterium
GAACGGCATCGATGGGTTCGCGAGTCCCTCCCGCCGTGATCACCACGCGATGACCGGACAAGGAGCCCGCTGGTGATCCCGTGGCCACCGCCATCACCAGCTGGGCAATCGTCTCGGGATCCGGCAAGCGTCCGGGCCCGCTGTCGCCACCCGCGAGCGCCCCGTCATCAGGGGGCAAGATCAAATATCCCCGCGCTCGAAGTCGAGACAAGTTCTCTTGTACCGAGGGCTGCTCCCACATTTCCGTGTGCATCGCGGGGCACAAAATGACCGGTGCGCGCGACGCCCACACGGTCGCCGTCAACAAATCATCTCCGAGGCCAGCGGCCAGGCGCGCAATGACGTGGGCCGTCGCCGGTGCCACGACGATCACGTCGGCGTTCTGGCCGAGATAGGTGTGCGGGATGGGCGTCGTGTGATCGTTGAAGATCGTGGTGCGCGCGGGTTCTGACGCCAGGGCGGAAAAGGTCAGGGCCCCAACAAATCGGGTGGCGTCGGGCGTCAGGACGGGAGCAACGTGTGCGCCGGCCTGACGAAGGAGCCGGAGAAGTTCGACGGACTTGTAGGCGGCGATGCCACCGGCAACGCCGAGTACGACGAAGGGCTGACCGTTAGAGCGTTTCGGGCTCATTGAACGAGTCGCTCGGGCGCACATCGCTCAACAGGCCGAACTCATCCGTCGCGATCTCCGCGGCGAGACGCTCCTGCTCGGCACGCTCTTCTTCCAGCTCTTCGGCCGTCGGACGACGAATAGCCAACTTGTCCTCAGCCATTTCCTCGAGGGCCATGGTGAGCGACTTGTTCGAACGCGACACGACCTGGGGCGGCACAATGCGTCCGCTGCCCTTGCCGAGGCCGTTCCAATAATCGTTGATTTCGCGGGCACGCTTCGAGGCGGCAGCCACGAGAGTGAACTTAGAGTCGCCAGCCGCGACGAGTAGCGGCTCAATCGGCGGGTCAACAAGAGTGGGGCGGTCAGTGCTCACGGGGAGACCTTTCCAGTCGGAGTTCTTCAATAATAGCCGTGATTTGCCTGATCACGTCCTCAAGGTCGTCATTGACCAGTTCCACGGTCGCAATGTCGCGCCCCACCGACAATTCGTGGGCTGAACTGGTCAATCGACGCTGAACGTGATCCTCATCGTCCCCGCGGCCGCGCAGGCGACTTTCGAGCTCCTCCAGTGACGGAGGCGACAACAGGAAAATAATGGCGTCGGGGTCGCCCGCGCGAACCTGCTGGGCGCCTTGGACCTCGATTTCGAGGAGAACATCGCAGCCCTCAGGGGCCACCGGCTTCGGGGTGCCGTAGAGGTTCCCGTGAAATTCCGCCCACTCCAGAAAAACTCCGCGAACGATGGCGTCTTCAAACTCCGCCCGCGACACGAAGTGGTACTCCTTACCCGTTTCGATGGGACGGGGAGTACGAGTGGTCCACGAACGCGACAACCACAGTGACGTGTCACGCTCAATGAGCTGCTTCGCCACCGTCCCCTTACCGACCCCGCCGGGACCGATCAAGACGAACGTAAACGCGTCAGCGAGCAAGGGCCTTGAGGAGCTCGCTGCGCTGACGTGCGCCCAGCCCGCGGATTCGACGAGTCGCGGCAATTTGCGCGTGGCGCATGATTCGCGAGGCCTTCACTTCCCCAATCGCGGGGATGGCGGCAATAAGGTCCGACGCGCGCATCTGGGCCACGCAGTCCTCAGTGTCGGCAATGGCAAAGACCTCCGCCAAGGTCAGGTCGCCCGATTTCAGTGCACGCTTGATGTCCGCACGGCGACGTCGGTTGGCAACGGCCAGTTGGGATGCAGCTTGTCGCTGCTCGGATGACAACTGCGGAGGAGTCGGAGTCACGCGCCAGAGGTTAGCCACTCTCACCGGCCCCGTTTACAGCAGGGCAGCCACCAGGTCATCGCGCCAGCGTCGCGCGGCGTCAGTCACCGCCCGTCGCTCGGGACCCGCATCGCTAATGGCCCGGCCGACGTTCACGACGACCGATCCCGTCGGCACGCCCACAAAAAGCCGAGCGACGTCGCTGGGGGTGCCGCCTTGCGCACCGACCCCTGGGACCAAGAACGGAGCACCCAGACGCGAGAGGGGAAATTGTGGTGCGTGGCGAGTCGCGCCGATGACGGCGCCGAAGACGCCGGGCGTGGACTCATTCAAACTGGCCAATTGCTCCAGCAGGGCGCTGTCAACGCGTTGTCCCTGGTCATCTCGAGCTGCCTGAATGGCTTGCCCTTCGGGATTGGAGCTCGCGACCACCACGAACAGTCCGCGATCAAATGTTTCACACGCGTGGCGCAGTGACTCCATGGCCGTCACCCCGAGATACGGCGACACGGTCAAGGCGTCACTCGACAGCGGCGAGCGAGGCGAGAGCCAGGCCTGTGCGTAACCATCGTTGGTCGACCCGATATCGCCGCGCTTGGCGTCGGCGATGACGAGCAATCCTGCCGTCGAGGCTTCGGCAATCACGCGTTCGAGTGCGGCCACCCCTGCCGACCCAAAACGCTCGAAAAAGGCGACCTGCGGCTTGACGATGCCGGTAACCGCCGAGGCCACCTCAACGAGAGTGAGTGCCACGTAGAGCAGTCCGTCGACGTTGTCGGGACGCTCCCAACTGGCCAGAGTCGCGCTGGAGGGATCGATGCCGAGACAGAGAGGACTGCGGTCGAGGACCTGCTGGCGAAGCCGTTCGCCGAAGTTGCTCATCAGCGACCTCCTCGATGCGAAAGATTGACGACGTCGGCCAGCGCGTCGAAGCCCTGGCGCGACATCCATCGATTCAGGCCCCGCGTGAGGCGCCAATAGATGCGGGGGTCCGCGAATCCGGCGGTACCCACCTCAACCGCCGACGCACCCGCCATCAACATGGCCACCACGTCGCGCACCGACGACACTCCCCCGACGCCC
>CAISIU010000063.1 GCA_903885505.1 uncultured Actinomycetes bacterium
CGTAGTCCGCGAGGAAAGGCCACGACGTAGCGCCGGTAGGCGCAGTTGACGCCCTTGAGCACGTGCACGTCGCGCGGGCCACCCGTGCCGCAGTGGTGATTTCCGACGAGGCGTCCCCACCACGTCACCACGCCCACGGTCCTCGCAAGCGCGGAGGGCCGAGGGGAATCGCCATCAAAGATCACGTCACGGCCACCAAAGCCGCCCACCGAGTCGTCGTCAAAGGCTGAACGAATTTCGCCCACCCACGACGACGAGGGTTCGGCATCATCGTCGCAAAATGCCACCACGTCACTGGTGGATGCCAAGGCCCCAGCTCGCATTGCGGCCACGACCCCCGGCTCGTCGACGAGAACAATGCGCGCCCGGCCCGTCGCGGCCTCGATAGTGGCGGTGTCATCACGTCGAGCAACCACGATGACGGTCTCCGGCGCGTCGGCGGACGCGTCGAGGGCGCTCAGCGCTCGCGCGAGCATCTCAGGTCGGCGATACGAGGCAATCACGACGTCGACGGAGATCATGGACGGCTCACCAGGGCGATGGTCCAGCGGTTGAGGAGCGGGCGCAGAGGGGCTGGCACGATGCGACGCAGCCACTGCATTTCGTCACGAGTGAAATACGAGGTGGCACGAAGCCCCAGCACCGTGACGGCGAGATAGAGGAGCGTCAGGGGCACGAGCCACGCTGCCGCTTGTGAACGGGAAAAATCGTGGCCGAGCACGAACCACATGCTGGCACGAGCTATCACGCTGGCCACCGCCATGATCGACAGTGCGGGGATGAGCCAGGGGAACACGATCTCGTGCAGGGTGCTCTCGACGAGGCGCACGAAGCGAATCAGCAGGTAACCGGTGGCGCACATTTTGGCGATGGCCGTGCCGATGAGAACGCCTTCGAGGTGAAGCGGCCCCACGAGCGCCAAGGTGAGTACGAGGTTGATAACGAAGGCCAGCATCTGAGCGCGCACGCCGTATCCCACCTTGCCGAGGGCAATGATGGTGTTACCCGTGACGGGTCGGGGGGTGCCCGCCACCATGGCGAGGGCGGTCCACATGGTGACAGCGGTGGCGTTGATGATCGGTCTCGCGGCGGGTTCGGCGCCGAGCCACAGCGTGAACAATGCGGGACTGAAGGCGATAACGAGGCCGCACATCACGGTGCCAAACAAAACGATGATGCGATTCGCGCGCATATAGATACGTCGCAAGGTCTCGAGACCTTCGTTGGCGGCGATGGAGGCCGACACCGTCGGCAGGATGTTGGCGTTGCCGATGTAGGCGAAGTAGGTCACTTGGCGTCCCAGACGGTTGGCGCCGTTCCATATACCAGTGGCGGCGGCGCCGACAAAGTCGCCCACGACCAATGGGTCGGTCTCGTAGGTCAGGGTCTCCAAGATGGAGCCGAGTTGCATCCATCGAGTGAAGCGACGAATATCGGCCCACACCTCCGCGCTGAGACCGGTCCATGTGCCATAGGGGGTGCCGCAGCGGCGCCAGACCGCCACCAGGCTGGCGAGGTACGAGACCGCAAACTGCACGGCGGTGGCCGCGAGTAAAGCGCCGAGGCGCCAGCCCCGCTCGAGCAGGCCCCACAGCACGAGGGCGTAGATCATTCGAGAGATCGCATCGATGGTGGTGGCGACCCAGGTCTCTCCGATGGCGGTCAATCGTGACATCAGCACGGCCAGCGCACTGCCGAGGAAGCTCAAGGCGTAGGTCCAGTAGAAGAAATTCTCAATGGGTTGCACGAGCGACGCGTGCAAATGCATATGCGTCACGATGGTGGGGACCGCGAAGAGAATGGGCGACAAGACCACGCCCAGGGCGAGCCACCCGATAGTGCCGATGGTCGTGATCTTGGCGGCGGTGTGGGGGTCTTCCAACACGCGGCCGCGAGCGCCGTACCGAAGGACGAGGCCACCAAATCCCGGATCGAGAATTGACATGTAGCCCACGGTGGTGGTGACGAGGCCCCACGCGCCGAATTCGATCAGTCCGAGACGAGAAAGGACGAGGGGAGTGGTTGCCAGGGCGATCACGATGATGAAAAGTTGGCCGACCGCCACGGTCAGGGAGTTGACCGCCGCTCGCTGGGCGCTGAACTCAATACCGCGACCGCGCCGGGATTCCCCACTCATGCCCCCATTCTGGCATTCCCGCTCCGTCGGGAATATCTGCCACGATGGAGGCATGGAGAAGCGTTTGGTCGTGGCGTCTCACGCAGCGGTCGTGGCGGGCAACCGCACCCCCTACGAAGCGCTGGGGATACCCGTGTCCTTTTGGATTCCCGCCACGTGGACCGACTCGTATCGCGAGTATCGCGTCGAGGCGACCGAGAGGATTCACCCTCTTCCCGTATGGGGAGCTGGTCGCCCTCAGAGGTACTTCCCGTGGCGCATTCCGCGGTCACGACCGGATTTTCTCATTATCGAGGAAGAGTCATTCTCGCTGTCGGCGTGGCGGTACTCCCGCTGGGCTCGTCGTCGGCACGTGCCGTATGCGGTGCAGGCTGCGGAAAACATGAATCGACCCTTGCCTCGTATCGCGCGACTCATTCGCCCTCAGGTGCTGCGTAGCGCTCAGCTCGTCATTGGACGCTCACCCGCCGCCCTCGAGCGGGTTCGCGAGTGGGGCTTTGCTGGCCACACGGCACTCGTCGTGCACGGTGTCGAGGGCAGTCCTCGCCAACCGGCGCGACCGTCAGAGCTCGTGGTCGGCTTCGTCGGCCGTGTGGTGAGCGCGAAGGGAGTGCAGGACGTCATTGAGTTGGCTCAGCAGCATCCCCAGTGGCGCTTTCGCGTTGCCGGCGACGGCGAGCGAGCGCGCGATCTCGCGGCGGTCGCCAATATCGAATACTGCGGGCCACTCACTGCCGCGCAGATGGCAGATTTCTATGACTCGGTCTCCGTGGTGATCGTTCCGAGCCGCTCGACGCCGACGTGGACGGAGCAGTTCGGTCGAGTCATTGTCGAAGCGGTCTACGCGGGGCGACCGGTGGTGGCTTACGCGACCGGCGAGATTCCGTGGGTGAGCGCCACCATTGGCTCGTCCACCGTGAGCGAGGGCAATGTGGCGGGTCTGGCGAGTGAAATTTCGAGATGGACCGCACTCGATGACGATGAGTGGCATCGTCGCATCACTGACATGCAGGCCGCCATCACGGTCAACTTTTCAGCAGCGGCCGCCGTGGCGGAATTACGACGGGCGCTGGCTTTTTAGTAGGCGCCGAGACCGCGCACCATGGCGCGCGGGGTGTCGGCGCAAATCTTGACGTCCCACCACAGGGACCAACTCGTGACGTAGAGAAAGTCCAGTTGTCGTAGTTCATCGTCAGTGAGATTATTGCGCCCGGACACCTGCCACAGGCCGGTAATTCCCGGTCGGACGTCGTAGCGTCGTGAGTAAATCGGGTCATTGATTTCTGATTCATGGGGAATGAAGGGGCGAGGTCCCACCACGCTCATCGAGCCCGTCAGCACATTGATGAACTGGGGAATCTCATCGAGTCCGGTGCGCCGAAGAAACTTGCCCACGGTGGTGACGCGATTGGACTCGGATAACTTGCCCCGCTTGACGTAGAGCGGAGCAGCCTCGTCCAAGGTCGTGTCGCGTCCGTCGCTATTCACGCCCGTCTCGACCAACATGGTGCGGAATTTCAGGATGGTGAAGGGGTGGCGGTCTCGTCCCAGGCGCTCTTGGCGGAAAAAGACGGGACCACGACTACTCAGCTTGATCGCGATGGCGATCGCGGCGAACACGGGCAAGAAAATGAGAATAAAAACGGCGGCGATCACCAGATCCATAGCTCGCTTGAGAGCTCGGTCGAGCAAGCCCACGTGACGTGGTGCGAGTTCGAGGAGCGGGAGGCCCATCAAGTCAGTGAGACGACTTCGCCAGCTCACGACATCAAACATGCGCGGCACGAGTCCCGTATCGACGAGTTCCGTCGTTCGCCGATACCAAAAGGCGACGTCATCGCTAATGACGCCAATGCCACCGAAAATCACACGGTCAACACCGTGTCGCTCGATGATGTCGTCGATGTCCGACAGGGGACCGAGGACGTCGGAGTCGTTATCAACGGTGGGGGAGATGCGACCCACGCTGACCACGCCGTGTTGCAGGTGGAGGTGGGTTTGGATACGAGCGAAACTTGATCCATCGTCGACGACCGCAATTCGAACGGGATGTAACGACAAGGTGGTGTGGCGCAGCAAGGCGTGACCGATCGTCAGGGCGAAGGTGGCGACGAAGGAGGCCATGAGAACTTGCGTCGAGACCAAGACCTCAACCGAGCCGAAGTGGTGAAGGAAATACGAGATGCCCATCGCGCCCGCGCCGGCCAGAGCGGCCGCCCCCGCGTAATCCGGAAATTGGGCAAACATGCTCTCGGTGGGGCTTCGCTGCGAGCGTCGGTAGCGACCCGTCAGACCCACGCCACACCACACCCCGATGGGAAACCAGAAGGCGTGCTCAAGGTTGTAGCCAAAGTGGCTGAAGGAGTTGGCGTTGTTGCGCGAAAAGCCCGACAGGATGAGGAGGCCGACAGCCGCCGACGCCCATCCGAGCAAGTAGTCCAGCGTGACGAGTTGCATCGTGTAGCGAAAAGTAGATAGTCCTCGACGCTGACGGTGCGCGCGCGGTAGAGGTGTCGGGAACGATGCCATCTTCTAACCCATCGCGTGTGCGCCACCATCGACGTACACGATTGACCCAGTAGTTCCACGCATCAGGGGTGACAACAGGCAGATGGCGGTGTCGTGAACCGCGCCCGCGTCTCGAACATCCCATCCCAAGGGGGCGCGATTGGACCAGGTGTCTTCGAACTCGGAAAAGCCAGGAATGGAACGTGCGGCCATCGTACGAATGGGTCCGGCCGCGATGAGGTTGCAACGGATGTGCTGCGCTCCGACCTCGCGGGCGATGTAGCGATTGAGGCTTTCGAGGCCCGCCTTGGCAACGCCCATCCAGTCATATATCGGATACGCACGCGTGGCGTCAAAGTCGAGGCCCACGACCGACGCTCCGCCCACCGCGGTGCTGGCCGCCAGGAGCGGCTGAAATGCGCCCACGAGCGCCGCGAGGGAATACGTCGAAATATGAAAGGCCGTGGCCACGTCCTCAAAGGGGGACTGGAACATGCCGTGTCCGAGTGCGGACGGCGGCGCAAAGCCGATGGCGTGCACGAGGCCGTCGAGGCAACCTGTGCGTGCCGCTACCGCCTCAACGGCCGCGGAAATTTCCTCCGGCGAGGTGACGTCGAGGGGGATGACGTCACCCACGTCGCCCAACTTTCTCGCGACGCGACGAGTGAGCGAGAGTGAGCGGCCCGCACCGGTCAAGATCACCTCGGCGCCCTCGCTGATGGCGCGCTGCGCAATGCCAAACGCCAGCGAATCGTCCGTCAGGACTCCCGTCACGAGGATGCGATGATCGGTGAGCAATGCCACGGCGGTCACAGTACTCCCGTTTTTCCGCTTGACTAGGTGTCATGAAACAGACAGTGGGCATTCTTGGAGGCAGTGGACCGGCCGGACGTGGCGTGGCGGTTCGCTTGGCAAAGGCGGGAACGGCGGTCATTCTCGGCAGTCGCGACAGCGAGCGTGGCATTGCGGTCGCCAGCGAACTCGGCGGCGCCGCTGCGGGAATTAGTGGCGGCGACAATGCTCTAGCGGCCACGGCCGACATCGTCATTGTGGCCACTCCCTGGGAAGGCTCCGTCGCGACAGTTCGTGAGTTCAAGGAGCAGCTGGCCGGGAAGATTGTGATTTCGATGGTCAACGCACTCGTCAAGGAAGGCCGTGAACTCGTTCCGGTCATGCCCGCTCGCGGTTCGATGCTCGCGGAGATTCAGTCGGCCATTCCGACGGCACTAGTAACGGGCGCGTTCCACCACTTGCCCGCGGCCGATATGGAGAACCTCGACAGCGGCCTCGACGCGGACGTCATTGTCATTGGTGACGACGTGGCCGCTCGCCGCACCACCGTGGAACTCGTGAACGAGATGCCGGGTCTGCGCGCCATCGAAGCCGGGTCGTCATCTCTTGCGGGCGCCGTGGAAGCATTCACCGCCGTGTGCATTTCCGTCAATATCCGCCACAAGAAGCACACCTACGTGACCTTGGCAGGGTTCGACGACTAATGAGACTGTTTGACACGGCTCGCGGCAGCGTCGAGGAGCTCAACCCGGGCCCTCTCGTCACGCTGTATTCCTGTGGCATTACGCCCTATGACTCCGCCCACCTGGGGCACGCGTTTGTGTATCTCGCCTTTGATGTGGTGCAGCGACGCCTTCGCGATGCGGGTCACGAAACTCGTTGTGTGCGCAATGTCACCGATGTCGATGACGACATGCTCCGTAAAGCTCGTGAATTGAAGGTGAACTACCTTGATCTCGCCGCGTCGGAAATGGCTCGTTTCACGCGAGACATGAATCTGCTCAACATCATGCCGGTGTA
>CAISIU010000064.1 GCA_903885505.1 uncultured Actinomycetes bacterium
CGGACTGGCCCGCTTGGGGGACGGTGGCGTGCTGAGGCTGACGCACCACCACGCGCTCGTGCGTCGCCGTCTCGCAGACCACGTGAACGTCAGCGCCCAACTCTTCCGCCACGAGCACCGTGGCCGCGAACCCGGTGGTCGAAATCTCGAGGCTCTCCGCTCGGATACCCACCGTGACGTCGCGAGTGTCAGACACTGACGAAGTGCCGACGAGGTCGTCGCCAATGAAAATCTGACCCTGACGAAGCTCACCCGCGACCAAATTCATTCCCGGTGAGCCCAAGAAACCCGCGACAAAAGCATTGGCCGGCTCGTTATAGAGGTCGAGAGGCTTGCCCACCTGCTGCAAGACCCCACCCTTCATCACCGCAATACGGTGACCCATCGTCATCGCTTCCACTTGATCGTGCGTCACGTAGACCGTCGTGACGCCCAGACGTCGCTGCAGCGCAACGATGTCCGCTCGCGTTTGTTGGCGAAGCGTCGCATCTAGGTTCGACAAGGGCTCGTCCATCAAGAAAACTCGGGGCCGACGAACGATGGCGCGAGCGAGAGCCACGCGCTGACGCTGGCCACCCGACAACTGCACCGGCTTTCGATCTGCTAGCTCCGTCAGCGATACCGTCGCGAGCGCTTCGTTGACGCGAGCGGCGAGCTCCGCGGCCGGCAATTTCGCGTTCTTCAGTGGGAACTCCACGTTCTTACGAACCGTCATGTGCGGGTACAAGGCGTAGGACTGGAAGACCATCGCAATGTCACGATCTTTCGGCTCGAGAGCGGTCACATCGATGTCGTCAATGTAAATAGCGCCGGAGCTGACTTCCTCGAGGCCCGCGAGAAGGCGCAGTGCGGTCGTCTTGCCGCAACCCGAGGGTCCGAGCAGGACCAACAACTCGCCGTCGGCAACGTCAAGAGATAAGTCGGTCAGCGCCGGCGTACCACCAAAGATTTTGCTGACTGCTGCAAAGCGCACCTGCGACATGGAGTTTTCCCTTCAGCGACCCCGTCGTCGAGGCGTCACCGCGACACGCTAACGGTCGGAGGACCTTCGACACGTGAAGTTGGTACTCCTCAACGTGAACAGTTGGTGACAAAGAATCTCCACCACGCCACGAAATGTCACACCCACACGGCACAATGGAGACATGCAGAGCTACGACATCATCGGAGACGTTCACGGATCTCTCGACAAGCTGACTGACCTGCTGCACGCCTTGGACTACGTCGGCGAGATTCCGAGCCATCGCGATGGCCGCCAGGCGGTCTTTGTCGGAGACCTCATCGATCGCGGCCCTGGCCCGGCCCAGCTGGCCATCGTGCGACTCGTGAAAGCCATGGTGGCGCAGGGCTCGGCCATTGCCGTCATGGGCAACCACGAATTCAATGCGTTGGCGTTCGCCACCCCTGTTCATGACGGGTCACGGCACTACTGCCGATCTCACCTGAAGCCTCACAATCGTGAGAAGCACGCCGAATTTCTGTCACTCAGCGACGACGAGCGCGAGGAGTGCTACCAGTTCTTCTACACGATGCCGCTGTGGGCTGAGCTCGACGGCGTTCGGGTGATTCACGCGTGTTGGCATCAGGCCACCATCGGCGCCGTCGCTCAGCGCCTGGGTGGCAACACGCTTCGCGGCCCCGACGACATCCGCGCCGCCAGCAATCATGTCGACCCGCTCTTTGGCGATGTGGAGCTGTTACTCAAGGGTCCCGAGGTTCACGTGCGACACCTGACGGGCCACCCCTTTATCGACAAGGACGGAACGCCCCGCGACAATGCGCGCTTGCGGTGGTGGAAGAGCGTCGGCGAGCGCCTTATCGAGTTTGTCGAATTGGGCGACCCCGGAAAGCACCCCGAGGGCTTCGACTTCACACACCTCGAGAATCTTCCCTTTACCAATCCCCTGGCGTATGACTCGACCATCCCCGTGGTCTTCGGCCACTACTGGCGTCAACGCCATCACCACGATCCTTCGTGGGCGCCGCATCTCGACGACTCCTATAGCGACGTCACGGCCTGTGTCGACTTCAGCGCCGGCGGCAATGGCCCACTGGTGGCGTATCGATTCAATGCGGGCGACACCCGCATCCTCCCCGAGAACTACGTCGTGGGGTCGCTCGTCACTCCGAGCTCCGCGAGCAACTGAGCGCCCGCGACCACGTAGAGGCGACTCGACGCACGAGTAATCGCGACGTAGAGCGGTTCGGCTCGAAAGCCGTCGTCACCGGCGACCACGATGACCACTCGATATTCAAGACCCTTGGCGCGATTTGCCACTTCGCAGGCGGGCCGCGACGCCGTCTCGGCATCAGCGGGAATGAGGTCGAGCTCGTGGCGAAGTCGTTCTCGCAGCACCGTGTCAGAGGCGACCACCAAGATGTCCGACACCGGCACTCCGGCCGCGGTGACCTCTTCAATCACGCGACGAGTGGCGATCACCGCATCGTCCGTATTTGTAATGGCCACTCCGCGCAGAACGCTGGCCACCGGCATCGATGACGGAGCTGACGCACCGTCTTCGAGTTGCCGTGCCAGACGGGCGATATCGCGTGGGTTGCGCACATTGACCGTCAACTTGAGGCTCACCCAGCCCGCATCAACGCTCGGCGGTGTAAAGCCGCGATCTTGCAGTTGCTGATTGCGATCCGCCAGCCAGAAGAACCGATGCTCACCTTCTTCGGCCAACAGCGATTCGAGAAGACCCAACCACGCCGGAGAAAAGTCTTGGGCTTCATCAACGATGATGCGGTCAAAACGTGCGGTGACTCGATGCCAGTTCGCGACCAAGTGGGCGGGAACGCGTACCGACCAGTATTCCGAATCGTTGGTCTCCGGAAAGTCCACCGGCGGCATACCGGGCAGAGCGAGGGCCAGTCGTAAGAAAGGTCCCGCCAACACGTAACCCGACGTCTCGTCGTCGTCTGACGGAAGGAAGCTGTCAAACTGCCGCGCTAACTGACGACCCAGCGGGTCGTTGTAACAGGTCAGCAAGACTCGCTCTTGTTCGAAGACTCCTCGCTTCGCCCACCGGGTGGCGAGGTAGGTCTTGCCCGTTCCCGCACGGCCGTCGACGTAGATGCGCCTATTCGCATCAAGTTCTTTGAGGGCTCCCACCTGCGCTTCGCAGACATCGTCAATTTGCTTCTCGACGCTGAGGTCGACTTGTCGCGGGTCATAGGTAAATCGAGCCGTGGGCAACAGCACCTCGACCACCTGCGTCAGCTGCTGTGCCGTCAATCGTGACGCGTCCGCAAAGAGGCTCTCCATGGCTCGGGTGGGCTCTTCCATGTCCGAACCCAGCAGCAACTGTTCACGCTGCATCATGGGCGGCAACATGCCATCGAAGCGCGTGCAGTCGGGAAGCGCCACTCCCCACGCCACGTGACGCGGCAGATTCGGGACAGCCTTGTCCAAGAAATTCCGCAAGGTGTAGGCGTTGCTTTTGGCTTGTTCATCGGGCGTTTCGTATCGTTGCGAACGCTTCCACGCCCCCTCGGAGAGATGGATCTCGCCACCTTTGATTTCGATAATGCCGAGGCCGTAAGTGGGGTGAAGAAGGACGACGTCAATTTCGTGGTCTTTGCCCTCATAACGAAGGTCGAAATTGGGTAGGACTAACCATCGGTCGTCGAGGCGTCGAACAAGTGCGTCGACCACCGTCTTTTCCGCCTGATTCGTCATGTGGTCAATGCGAAAACTGTGGGGCAATAAGGTTGCCATCGTGGTCCTTTCGTCAGCTCAGGCGAAGGTTACCTAGTGACGCTGACTCGCAAAGAAGAAAACTCATCCTCGGCGGGGCCGTGCCCATGACCAGCCACCAGGGCAAAACCTGAAGGATAAGAGCGAAACGGCCTCTGGTCTAGGCTGTTTATGCCATGGCGGACGTCCACGATCACAACGGAAAATCGCCATCAATGTCGGGAGATGTCGACCAATCGGCCCACTTGCGACAACTTCTTCGCGCGTACGACATGAATCACGCGCTCACGGAAAGTTATTGGAGCCAAACCCAGTCACTTCGTAGTTCGCGCTTTTACCCCCTATTAATGATTGTCGTTCGGGTGGCGAAGATTGTGAAGCGCCGTCGCCTGACCCGCCTGGCGAAAAAGCGCGCAGCGTCGGGAGCCTCTCCCGCGGCAGCCGTGTCGTCAGGCAACACGGTCGTCACGTCGCCCCCGTCCCTTCGCCGCCTACTCGGTGACATCAAGGGTGCCGTCATCGTCGCACTACGCGGATATCGCGCCGCCGACCCGCGTCACGTGCCCGCCACGACGCCGTACGGCGAGTGGTTTGAGATGTACAACACCCCACTGCCGCACATCCAGGGTGTCATCGATCGACGACTGGGCCTTTTGCGCTCGACGCCCACCATCAGCGTGGTGATGGCGCTCTACAACTCCGACGAGACCTATCTCACCGCCGCCCTCGACTCATTAGTCGCGCAGACTTACCCCCACTTCACCGTGGTGATGGTCGATGACGGCTCACCGTCAGACGTCGGCCGACGCATCGCCGCGCAGTACGCCGCCCGCGATAGTCGTTTCACTCTCATCACTCGGGAAAAGAACGGTGGAATTTCCGCCGCAACCAACGATGCCATCGTGGCGGCGACGGGCGACTGGATCGCCTTTATGGACCACGACGACCTCCTTGTGAGCAACGCGCTGGCGCTGATGGCGATGGCGATTGACGACCATCCGTCGTGGCAGATCGTCTACAGCGACGAAGACCTGGCCAATGAGCACGGCGCGCTATCGGTTCCCTATTTCAAGAGTGATTTTGACCCCTTGCTGCTCTTGGGTCAGAACTACATGGCTCACCTCGTTCTCGCTCGTCGCGAATTGGTTTCCGACCTGGGCGGTCTGCGCAGCGATTACGACGGTGCCCAAGATTGGGACTTTGTCCTGCGGGCAACGGAGAAGGTAGGCCGCGCGGGCGTCGGCCACGTGCCGTTCATCTTGTACCACTGGCGCAGCCACCCTCAATCCACCCGCCAAAACGCCGATGCCAAGCCCTACGCCTCGAGCGCCGGTCACCGTGCGGTCGTCGATGCGCTCGCGCGACGTGGCGTCGCGGCTCAGGTCGAGGCCGTTGGCGTCGTGGGCTGGCAGCACGTGCACTTCGAGCTTCCCGCCGTGGCACCGCGTGTCTCCATCCTCGTGCCCACCCGCGACGGCTCGCTGCTGTCGACCTGCGTGAATTCGGTATTAGAGCGCACGACCTACGACAACTACGAAATCGTCATCATTGATAATGGCTCCACTTCTGCGGACACGGCGGTGTACCTCGCGTCATTGCCCGAGCGCGTGCGAGTTATTCGTGACGACAGCCCCTTTAATTATTCGGCCCTGCACAACCGCGCCGTCCCTTCGTGCACCGGCGACGTGTTGGTACTGCTCAACGACGACACCGAAGTCATCAACCCCGACTGGCTGAGCGAGATGG
The DNA here is from genome assembly GCA_903885505.1 of uncultured Actinomycetes bacterium. GTDB lineage: Bacteria > Actinomycetota > Acidimicrobiia > Acidimicrobiales > RAAP-2 > RAAP-2. Next base: position 5,447 of record CAISIU010000064.1, read on the forward strand.
TGGCCATGGTGATGCAGCCGGGCGTGGGCGTCGTCGGCGCGAAATTGCTGTACCCCACGCAGGCCATCCAGCACGCGGGGGTCGTCTTGGGATTTGCCGGCGTGGCCGATCACGTCGGGAAGCTCGCACCGGCGGACTCGCCGGGATACTTCGGTCGCATCGCTCTTCCCTGCGAGTACTCGGCCGTCACGGCGGCCTGCCTCGCGATTCGCACCTCGGTGTGGAACGAGGTGGGCGGCCTCGATGAGGGCTTCCAGGTGGCGTGGAACGACATCGACTTGTGTCTGCGCGTCCGCGAACTCGGACTCGCGGTGGCGTACTCCCCTGACGCACAACTGTTTCACTACGAGTCACTCACGAGGGGTAACGATTTTGACCCCGTGCGTTTTGGTCGTTATTCCGCCGAAGTCGAACGCATGCGTCAGCGCTGGTTCGCCACGATGATGAGTGACCCCTATTACAACCCCAACTTGTCCGTTTCGACTGGTCTGTACGAGTTGGCGCACCCGCCACGCGTCAGCCTCGCGTTTCACGGACTCGAGTAATGGCTGAATTGTCGAGGGCACAGCGACGCGCTCGTCGACGCTGGTATCTCTTTCGTCACGAGATTTGGCGCAGTGGACTCTCGTCGAGTTCGCTGAGTCGCCGCCTCATCGTGGGCGTCATTCCACCCATTCCAGTCGTCATTGCTCTCGTTGATCGTCTGCGACCCACGACGCGAACGGCACGCACCTCAACCCCTATTAGCCCGAGCGCCCCCTTTCCGTCGGGTACGGCGACGACTCACCGTGATGAAGTCGCCGACATCATCACTCATGGCGCGGCGTTTTCACGGCCACGTACGGACAGCCCTCGGGTGTCGATTGTCATTCCGACACGAGACCGCCTCGACCTGCTGCGAGCGTGCTTGTCGTCGCTCGACACCACCAGCTACGAGCACCTCGAGATTGTCATTGCAGACAATGATTCGGTGGAGCCGGACACTCTCGCCTTCTTTGCCACCACGCCACACCGAGTCGTGCCGGCACCCGGGGACTTTAATTACGCCCGCATCGTCAATACTGCTGTCGCACAGACATCCGGCGAGGTCATCGTGACGCTCAATAATGACGTCGTCATCACCGATCCCACGTGGCTGACGCGCATGTTGAGTTACCTACACGACGACGTCGGCGTCGTCGGTTGCGCCCTCGTGGAACCTTCCGGTGAGAGCCAGCACCTGGGTATTGCCATTGCCCCATATCCGCAGCACCTACGTGCCGGCATCAATATTCCGGTCAATCATCCACTTGTCACCACCCCTCGCCGGGTGGCCGCCGTTACCGGTGCGTGTACGGCCATCTCGCGCACGACGTGGAACGCGATTGGCGGACTGGATGAAAATCTGCGCGTCGTTCATAACGATGTCGACATGTGTCTGCGCGCGCAGGCGAGTGGTTTTGCGACCGTCATCGCGACCGATGTGGTCTTGCAGCACGCCGAAAGCTCGTCGCGCGGTGCGCTCACGCCACCGCCCGATATCTTTACCTTCATGGCGAAGTGGGACATCTTGGGGTCATATCGCGACCCGTGGTTTCCCGCTCATTGGCGCATCATCGGCGACCAGATTCATTGGTACGAGCCCTAATGGCGTCGCTACGAGACGTCGCGGCGAGAGTCAGTGATGCTCTGCGTCGCTACCCGTGGCTGATTGTCGTGGGCGTCGTTCTGAGTGCGAACGCGATATACCTGCTGGGTCTGGCGGACCCTAATCCCATGGCCTGGACGGGTGGGCCGCGCATTATCACGTCGTGCTTGCGTGCCTGCAACACTCCGTCACTGGATCCCAACGCGGGTTTCATCACGGCCGCAGCGGGCCACGAATCTGCCATGTTGTGGCTGCACGGCCATCTGCCGTGGTGGGACTACTACCAAGGGGTGGGAGCACCTCTCGCGGGTGGCCTTCAGGCGGCGTCGTTCTCTCCCTTCACCTTGCTCTTGGCTTTCCCGAGTGGGCTCATGTGGGTACACGTGATTTACGAACTCATCGGTGGGGTCGCGACATATTTCGTCATGCGTCGCGTGACCCCGAGCGTCACCGGCGCCGTGGTGGCGGGTTCGCTCTTTGCGCTCAATGGCACCTTTGCCTGGATCGGTAACGCCGCCGTCAACCCGACGTGCTTTATCCCTCTTCTGATTCTGGGCGTCGAACACGTCTGCGAGCGAGTGCGCGGTGAGCGTCGCTACGGCTGGCGCCTCTTCGCCCTCGCGCTCGCCCTGTCGTTACTCGGCGGATTTCCGGAAGTCACGTACCTCAGTCTCTTCCTCGTCGCCGCGTGGGCGTTCGTTCGCATGGGCTCCGTGACATGGGTGCAGCGTCGCCACCTCATTCGCTTGTTGGCGGGCGCCAGTGTGACCGGCCTCGCTCTGGCCAGTCCCGTCCTCGTCGCTTTCGTGGATTACCTCCCCCACGCCTATTCGGGCTGGCACGGTTCCGGCGCGGCGAGTTCCCCGACCCTGCCCGGGTCCGCATTGGCCCTCCTGGGAGTGCCCTACAACCTCGGCGGCTTGTGGCAACTATCGACCGCGACCCCTTTCTGGGGCCAAGCCGGCGGATTCATCTCGTTGACATCGATCTTTCTCGCCGCCTTTGCGTTTCGTCGATCTGCCGCCCGACCACTCGCGGTGATGCTCGCCGGAGTGAGCGTCGTCTTCTTGTTGGGTTCGTTTGGTGTTGCCCCGTTTCATCAGTTGATGGACCTCGTACCGGGCATGACCAAGACCGCGTATTCGCGTTACTCCCCCGCCATCTGGGAATTCGCCGTCAGCGTGCTTGCGGGGTGCGGCATCGCGGCACTTCAGATCACTCGTCGGCGAGTCACGGCTCTTGTCATGGGCGCCCTGCTCTTGCTGTGGGTGGCAGGAAACTGGTGGCATTACCGCGCCCACCTGATGTCTGCCACGACGCCGCTCGGACACTCGTGGGATGCGTACCGTCTCGCCATCATGGGATTCGTCATCGCCAGTGCGTTACTCCTGTGCTGGCAGCACCGTGCGGCGGTCATTCGTCTGGTCAGCATCGTGGCCATTGCCGAGGCCGCCATCTTGTTCGCCATTCCCATGACGGGCGCCGCGAGTAGCTCGGTCAACGATGACGCCACGGTGAGTTTCTTGCAGGAACACCTTGGCACGAGTCGGTTTGCGACTCTTCACCCCCTCTTTCCCAATTGGGGTTCATATTTCTCCTTGGGCTCGATTGAAGTGATCAACCTTCCCCTTCCGAAGGATTTCGTGACCTACTCCGCCACGCACCTGAACACCATGGCCCCCCAGCCCCAGCAAATTCTGCCCCCCACCGACGGAGCGGCCGGAACGGGCACCACCACCGATTTCCAAAACATGCTGGCGACACTCTTGCCCCATTACGAGCACGCAGCCGTGAAGTACCTCCTCTTGCCCGCATCGATGCCCCTCGCTCCGTCGCTCGTGCACGCGGGACTCACCTTGGTGCAGCCGGGCACGTACGCCTCCATCTACCAACTCCCCCATCCGCAACGCCTCTTCTCCGCGTCAGCCAGCTGCGTGGTGGTCTCCCAACAACGAGACTCCGCCACTGTTCACTGCGAGCATCGCGGGACCTTGCTGCGGCGAGAAGAGTTCATGGCGGGCTGGACCGCGACCGCGGCGGGACGAACGCTTCCCATCAGCCGCGTCGAGGGCCTCTACCAATCAGTGAGCCTGTCCGAGGGAACCCAGACGGTCTCGTTCTCTTTTCTCCCGCCGCACGAAAAATTCACGGCGCCACTGGTGGCCGGTGCGCTGGGCGCTCTTACCGTGGGGGCCTGGGGCCCGGTGCTGACTAGATCCAGCCGAGGTCGCGGGCGATTTGCTCGACGTCGCCGACGCGAAGCCCCGAACGGTGCTGCAGCGTTCGAATAAAGCCACCGGCTTCGTAGAGGGATTCGAAAGTGCCCGTGTCGAGCCAGGTCGTCGCGCGTGGCAGCACGTCCACGCGTAACTGATTCTTCGCGAGATACGCGAGGTTGAGGTCGGTGATTTCGAGTTCACCACGGGCACTGGGCGTCAAGGCACGCGCCATGGCGGACGCCTGATTGTCGTAGAAGTAGATACCGGGAATGGCGAATTGAGACTTGGGCTGGGCGGGCTTTTCTTCCAGCGACAACACCGTGCCGTCCTCGGCAAACTCCACCACGCCGTAGCGCTCCGGGTCGGTCACTTGATACGCGAAAATGAGTGCACCCTCTACCTCGTGGTGCTGGGCGAGTTGCGTGCCGAGGCCGGTGCCGTAGAACAAGTTGTCACCCAAGATGAGCGCGCAGGAGTCCCCGTCGAGAAACTCTTCGCCCAAGATGAGCGCTTGCGCCAAACCGTTCGGTTGATCTTGGACCACCCACTCAATCGAGAGGCCACAGAACGATCCATCGCCGAGCAGGCGCTGGAAAGCGGCCTGGTCGTGCGGCGTCGTAATCATGAGAATTTCACGGATGCCCGCCAGCATCAGGGTCGATAGCGGGTAGTAGATCATGGGCTTGTCAAAGACCGGCAAGAGCTGCTTCGACACGGCCTTGGTCGTCGGATAGAGCCGAGTGCCGCTGCCCCCCGCGAGTACAATTCCCTTCACGTTGCAACCTTAGCAAGCGCCCCTTTTTCCAAGGAGAAGTCCATGTCACGCGTTCTCGTTACTGGTGCCGCCGGGTTCATTGGCTCTCGTTTTGCCGAATTACTGCTGGCCGATGCCGAGCAGTTGGGCGTCTCGCACATCACCATTCTCGACGCCTTGACCTACTCGGGACGGCGCGAAAACATGGTGAACGTGCTGTCGGATGACCGCGTGGAATTCGTCCACGGGTCGATCAACGACGAATCCTTGGTCGACGAGCTCATGGCCCGCCACGACCAGGTGGTGCACCTCGCCGCGGAAAGTCACGTTGACCGCTCCATTACCGGTGCCGCCGCATTCTTCGTGACCAATGTGCTCGGCACCCAGACGCTCCTCGAAGCCGCTCGACGTCACGGAATTTCCAAGTTCGTGCACGTCTCGACCGACGAGGTCTACGGGTCGATTCCGGAGGGATCGTGGCCGGAAGAGCACATCTTGGAACCCAACTCGCCGTATTCGTCCAGTAAGGCCGGTAGCGACCTAGCCGCTCTGGCGTATTTCAAGACCTACGGACTGCCGGTCTGCGTGACTCGCTGTTCCAATAACTACGGACCTCGTCAGTACCCCGAGAAAGTCATCCCTCTCTTCGTGACGAACCTGCAGGATGGTTTCAACGTGCCGCTCTATGGCGATGGGGGCAATATTCGCGACTGGCTACACGTCGACGATCACTGCCGTGGCATTTTGGCCGTGCTGCGTGCCGGTCGGCCGGGTGAGGTTTACAACATCGGTGGTGGGACCGAACTAACGAACCGTGAACTCACTGACAAAATTTTGTCGCTCTGCGGCGTGGGCGATGAACGCATCACCTACGTTGAGGACCGTTTGGGTCACGACCGCCGCTACAGCGTTGACTGGGGAAAGATTCACCGCGAACTGGGTTACTCGCCGCAGGTGGACTTCGCGACCGGACTTGCCGACACCGTGCAGTGGTATCGCGACAATGAGACGTGGTGGCGTCCGCTGGTGACGCGATAGCCATGGAGTTCACGCCTCTGTCGATCGCGGGCGCACTCGTCATGGACAGTCCCGTCTGGGGCGATGACCGTGGGTTTTTCCGCGAATGGTTCAAGCTGGGTGAGTTGCAGCAGGCGGGCTATGACTTTTCCGCCGCGCAAGCGAACTTGTCGCACTCGGCTCGCAACGTGGTGCGAGGGCTTCATTATTCCGTCGCGCCGGTAGGTCAAGCGAAAGCGGTGACCTGCGTCCTCGGATCGCTCGTTGACGTGCTCGTCGACATTCGTGACGGTTCACCCACCTTTGGCGCCGTCGAGTACGTCGAGCTATCGGCCACTGTCGGGCGAACGGTGCTGATTCCCACCGGCGTCGGTCACGGCTTTTGTGCCACCAGCGATCTCGCGGGCCTCGCCTACTTGCTCACCTCGCCCTACGACCCGGCTAATGAGCTCGAGGTCAACCCCCTCGACCCCGCGCTCGCGCTCACGTGGCCACTCACCGGCGACGCCGTGTTGTCCGCCAAGGACGCGGCCGCTCCCACCTTGGCTGAGCGTCGTGCCAGTGGCGGACTCGCGATGTACCGCTCGTAGTTAGGGCGTCGGCAAGGTCGCGGAGATCCGACGCTCCGCGGTCCATAGCAACGCGGAGAGCGTGCTCACACTGTCACGGCCATACTGCTCGTTAGGGTTCGCGGCGGTTTGAATCGCCACCAGATACTCAGTGTTGCCCAGCATCACGAATCCGGCAGAGTTAATACCCCACCCCGAGTCAAACGGAAACCAGCCGTTTTTGAGACCCACCAGGGCGCCGGCCGGTTCGCCCTTACCCACACCAAAGCGTTGATACGCCACGACGTGCTCCATGAGGCCCATTTCGAACTGTCGGTCGGCATCCGTCAGCACCCCCGAGGGAACCACCAGGGTGCGTAGTAAGGCAATTTCGTCGTAGGGGGTCGTGAGCGTCGCACCCCAGTCATAAAAACTCGTGGTGTGCGACATGCCAATGAGCTGGTTAAACGCGTTCAGCGCCGTCGGACCACCGAGCTCGTTGAACAAGGTGGTGGCCGCGTCATTGTCGGAGTGCTCCACCATCAAGGTGGCGAGGGCAATGTCCGCGTTACTCAGTGGCCGACCCGTGATCTCCGCACGGTGCAGCAAGGCCGCCAATATGTCAATCTTCACCATCGACGCGGTGGGCATCGCCACGTCGGGGTTGTAGGTATAAATCGCGCCGGTACGTAGATCGCAGACCGCCGCCGTGATGTCATTTCGTCGGGAGGCCACGTAGCGCGCAATCGCGGGGTCGTCGAAGGGATTGGGCGATGTCGTCAGTGTGGTGGTGGTATGGGCCGGCGAGGTGTCGGCCTGAATTCGGCCCATTTTGATTCCCAGGGCACCCACGCTGCCCAGGGTGAGGGCAAGAAGAGTGGCGACGATACGTCGTGGTGCGTGGGGAAATCGACGAGGATGGGCGTGGCGGCCACGAGCCATGATCTTTACCTTATCCAGCGCGAGAAGAGAAAAAAGAAACGGTTCAGCCTCTCGTCGCCACCGTCACTGCGGTTAAATCATCGCCGACGACCAGTTGGCCAGTGAAGCCAGTGGCGAGTGAACGCCACTCGTCGTACTGGCCGAGAGGTGGCGCGGGTACGTAGTGCGTGAGCACCAAGATGCGAACGCCCGCACGCTGGGCCGTGTCGGCCGCCTGACCCACGGTGGAGTGGTAATCGAGAATGTCCTGGAAGCGTTGTCGAGGCACCAATTTCACTAAGTCCTCGCGAATGACAGTCTGGACGTAAGCGTCGGCTCCCACCAGCAAATCGTCGAGACTCGCGCAAGGCACGCCATCTCCGCCGAGGACGATGGCGGCACCGAGTCGTTCACAGCGATACGCCACTGTCGGTTCCACCGGTCGATGGTCGGTCGCTCCCACCCGCACGTGAAATTCCCCCACCGTGAAACTGTCGCCGGCAGATACTTCATGTACCTCCACCTGCGGGCCGACCGATAAGTCATCATGATGCGTGAGGCGATAGGCGATGTCGGGCTGCAACATCTCGAGAATTCCATTCACCACCGCTCGCGTTCCGACGGGTCCATAAATGTTCACGGGCGCCGGTTCGCCACTCATGACCCAGTGGGTCGTGATGACGTCATTGAGATCACTGATGTGGTCCGAGTGAAGGTGCGTCAGCAGCACCGCCGACAGGAAAGGTGGAATGACACCCACGGCGGCGAGGCGCATCACCACCCCGCGACCCGCATCACACAAAATGACGCTGCTCCCGCCTCGAACAAGGGTGCTGGGGCCGGCTCGGTTTGGATCGGGAAGCGGACTACCGGTTCCGAGAAGCACAATCTCACTGTCGCTCATCTGTTGAGGGTATCGGCGATGAGCGGTAGGGAGCGTGATTGTCACGACCGTCACCTACTGTGCGGACATGGCTCTTTCTGCATCTAATGACATTCAGCGCATCGCCGCGGCCGCCGCGTCTCCCGGCTGGGAACTCGACGTCGTTGACGGCAAAATTGTGGCGACTCGTGACTCGGGTGTTGAGGGCATGCCCTTCACGGTGATTGCGCGTAAGGGTGGCCGCGGCTTTAAGGTCGCGAAATACCAGCCGGGTGATGACATTTCCGTGGAAGGTGAGGACATCGGCGAAATTTCGGGAAATCCTCGCGATATGGGTCGGGCCCTGCGCACCCTTCTCGAAGAGGCCTAAAGCGCCTTCGCGACGCAAATCGCAGCGTCGTCGGTACTCTACGACCAACCTTTTCTCACGGAGATCGACATGAACATGGACACTTGCCTGACGCCCGATGGACGCAGTGTGGAATTTATGACGGCGGGCGACGTCGCCGGCGACACCGTGGTCTACATCCACGGCACTCCGGGTTCCGGTCTCTTGATGAGCTCTTTCAGTGAGCAGGCGTCCACTCGTGGCCTCTTCTTGATCGGCATTACTCGTGCGGGATATGGCGGTTCCACCCGTCGCGCCGCCCGCTCGGTCGCCGACTTCGTCGACGATGTGCGCTGCGTGCTCGACCACTTGGGTCGTGGTTCCTACGTCGCCATCGGCTGGTCAGGTGGCGGCCCGCACGCCATTGCGTGTGCCGCGGTGGACCCGCAGTGCCGTCAGGCGATTTCTCTCGCCGGTGTCGCGCCCGTCGTTGACGACTTTGACTGGACCGAGGGCATGGGACCGGAAAACGTCGAGGAGTTCGCCCGCGCTCGCGAAGGCGGCCCGGAATACGAAGCGTCGATGGCGCAGGCCGCTAAGGAATTGGCTGCCATGACCGGTGACACCATTATTGAGGTCTTTGGTGGCCTCATCTCCTCCGTCGATGCCGCCTCGATGAGCGACCCCGCCGTGCGCGCCTCCATGGCCGAGTCTCTCGCCTACGGCGTCTCCGCGGGACCCGGCGGGTTCATTGATGACGATCAGGCATTCCTTCGCGACTGGGGCTTTAATCTCCGCGACATCGCCACGCCGGTGACCTTGTTCTACGGTGACGAAGATCTCATGGTGCCCGCCACCCATGGCCACTACCTCGCGAAGACGCTCCCGAACGTCACGGCGCATCACTTGGCCCCAGAGGGACACATTTCGATTCCGCTGAACTTCCTGCCGGAGATTTTCGACGCCATCATTCCGGCGTAAGAAAAGGCTTAACGAGAGGCGAGGTGGTCGCTCACCGCGGGGCGCCCATCTTCGGTCGCGGTCAAGCTGTGGCGCAAGGTCATCACGGCAATGGCGCCGACCAGAGAACCACCCGCCACCAGAATCGGCCACCACTTTTCGAGGTGACTTTCGAGAATGACGCCGGTGATGGCCGGCGCCAACATGCCCGCGGTGCCCCAGGTGAGTCCCGACGCGGCGTTATACCGGCCGCGCAAGTGTTCGGGGGCAATGTCGTTCACCAATGCCGGCGACACCGGACTCCACAGCGTCTCGCCAATGGCGAAGACGGCGGTAGACAGGCACAGTAAGACCAACGCGGCCCACACCGCAATGTGAGCCGACACGCCCACCATGGTCCACGACACGGCCCAGAGGGCGCCCACCAATCCCATGACCCGGGTGCGGCTTCGTCCCTCAATGAAGCGAAGGGCGAGGTGCTGCACGAAGACAATGGTGAAGGTATTGAAGGCGAAGATCAGTCCCACGGCCTTGACGCTCACGTGATCAACGTTCACGACGTAGATGGCGAATCCCGCTTCGACCGATCCGTATCCGGAAATGAGCAACACCAGCGAGCTGAGAACGAGGTGCACCATGCGGCGGTCACGAACGACCTGGTGCCAACCACCTCGTTCGCCCTCGACTGTTGCCGGAACTTCCGTGGGCGGTCCTCCGTGATGGCGCAGCGAAAAGTAGGCGACGCCCATGGCGGCCCACATCACCGCCGTTCCGAGATAGAGATAGGTAAAGGACATGGGGTGACGCAGCGAGACCACGCTCATCGACACGAAGCCGCCGATGCCGATACCAAAGTTCACCATGCCGAAGTTGAATCCGAAAGCGGCCTGACGCTGTTCGGCGGGAATGATGCGGGTGAGCAACACGGAGCTCGGCCCCCAGATCGCCGAACCGCTGGCAGATTGCAGCACCATGGCACCCACGATTTCCCAGGTAGTGCTCGCAATCGCGTACCAGGTCTGACCGGCAACCGCGAAGGCCACGGCCGCCAGGATGATCCAGCGTGGCCCCAGTCGGTCCACCAGGGAGCCAACGACGGGAGAGAGTGTTAAGACAATGAGCGCCCCCGCCGTCATCAACAGGGTGGCAAAACCAATGGAGTGGTGACGAACGTCGTGGATATAGATGACGTTGAGCGAAATAACGAGACCCGTTCCCAGTGCGCCAATCAAGGTTGCGAGGAAATAGCGACGGGCCGGACCCACCAACAGTTCTCGGTATTCGGCGGGGAGATATTTAGTCATGGCCTCGCAAGGCTAGGCGTCTACGCCCCGCGCCTGGCCGTTACGACAAGGTGCCGGGTTGACCCGCTCGGTCAGAGCGAAGTGGCAGCAACGCGCTGATCCTCGTGAGGATGATGATGCCGAGGGCAATCCACGGAGCAAGGGGGGCCAACAACACCGCGAGCACGCTGAGGGCCACGATGACGTACCAAATGATGAGCGCAATGGGGCGTCGTTGTCCACGGGTGCGTGGCGACGTCGCGACGAGTAGGAGGCCCCGTGCGTGCGCGTAGCGAGCGGACCACACCGAGAGGAGCGTGGAGAGAAGAATGACGACACTCACGGCTTCGACTCCCACCCAGAAGTCCGCGTGGCCGACGCCCGCCGCGAGCAACTTGGTGGCGAAAGGGATGAGAGTCACCGTCAAGGTGCTCGCCAAAATAAAGAGACTCATGTAGTGATCAACGCCGCGGAGCTGGCGAACTTGGCGATGTGACAGCACCCACGTTCCGGCAATCCACACAAATCCCAGGAGCGTGGCGAGCAAGGTCGGCAATTGCTCACGTATTTGAGTGGCGAGATGGTGGTGCGCCAGGTCACCATCTACTCGCAGGTCCAGCACCAGCACGGTGGCCGCGATGGCGAGGATGGCGTCGATGAAGGCCACCAAACGGTGCGTGGCGTGCACTCCCTGATCGGTGGACGTGAAGGTGTAGACCTCGTCGATAACCCCGCGAACTGACCGTGCCATGAGGCCCCCTTCTCGTTTCGCGAGCCTAGAAGGCTGACGGAGGACCCGACGGTGATGGCGACCACCCGTGGTGGCGCGCCCAGGTCTCGGCGCGGCCGATGATGTCCACGATGAGCGCGTTCTTGGCGTAGGTGTACCCAAATCGATCGTCAGTCCACCGTTCGGCCGCCGACAATTTCAACGCCTCGTAGCGACGAGCATCCTCGTCGTGACTGCGCAGGTAGTCACGAAACAAGAGGTGCTCTCGTTCAAACGTTCCCCCACGGGCGCAGACGTGCACGTGCAAGGTGCGAGGTTCCGGCAGTGGTGCGCAGAAGAAACGATGCTCGTTGTCCCGAGTGAACAGCACCACTCCCACCTCTTCGATTGCCGGGCGATACGAATCTTCATCGTCGATGTCGGCGACTGACACCATGACGTCGATGATGGGCTTCGCCGCCATGCCCGCGACCGATGTCGAACCCACATGTTCAATACGGGCGTCGGGGAGAGCGCTGCTCAGACGTTTGCGAAGTTCGTCGAACCGGTCAGCCCACTCGGCTCGAAACGGGACCACGACAATGTCCGCGTCGTATCGAGGCTCGGCGACCCGTTCGAATCCAGGCCACAAGATGGGCTGTGAGGCGTCGGCCAAACGTTGTCGGTGGTCAATGGCTAAGTCGTGAAGGCCAATTCCTGCGGCATCGGCCACCATCTCATAGAGCTCGATAAGTCCGACGGCCCGCCCCTCGTGGCGGCGGCGTTCGGCCCAACGCTCGAGAACGTTATGGTCCACGTCGTTTAGCTCCACCACTCGACGGTATCGCCAATCGAGCTCCGCCCTCACCCATCGCTGATGAGGTGCCACCGTAGACTCGCGCTCTATGGAGACCTTGACCTTCCTAAATACCGATATCGAAGGCTCCACGGCCCTCCTACGTCGAGTCGGTGACGAGCAATACGCCCACATCTTGGCGGCCCACCACCACATCATTCGCCAGGCACTGTCCGAGCACCACGGCCGCGAGGACGGAACCGCGGGCGATTCCTTCTTTGCGGTTTTCACGTCGCCACGCGAATGCGTTGCCGCCTGCGTGCAGATGCAGCGCGACCTCGCCGCCGCGCAGTGGCCCCATGGCGAGCCCGTCAAGGTTCGGATGGGCATTCACACGGGTGAGGCCGCGGAGAATGACAATGGCTTCGTCGGTTACGAAGTCCACCGCGCGGCACGTATCTCCGCGATTGGCCATGGTGGTCAAGTTCTGTTGTCGTCGGCAACGCAGGCGCTCGTCGCCGATTCCTTGCCTGCGGACACCTCCGTGAAGGACCTGGGCTCGCACCGCCTGAAGGACCTTGGTCGCCCTGAAGACATTTTTCAACTGGCCATCGAAGGCCTCGATCGCGCCTTTCCCCCTTTGCGATCGCTCGACAACCCCGAATTGCCGAACAACCTGCCCGTCTCACTCAACCAATTCATTGGTCGCGACCTCGAGTTGGCGGAGGTCCGAGAACTGGCGGCGACCTCTCGACTGGTGACCTTGACGGGTGCGGGTGGGTCGGGAAAGACGCGCCTCGCCCTGCAGGCCGCGGCGGAACTTCTCGATGCCAGCGGTGATGGGGTGTGGTTCTTGGAACTGGCCCCCATCAACGACCCCGATCTCGTTCCCACCGCCCTCATCACTGCCATGTCGCTCGCGATTGATGGCGACTCCACCCCTACCGCCTTCCTCCGACGCACCCTCAAAGACCAGCGCGTGGTCATCGTCGTCGACAACTGCGAGCACCTCGTCGATGCGGTCGCCGACTTGCTCAATGAGCTGCTGCGGTCCTGTCCTCACGTTCGCCTCTTGGCCACCTCCCGCGAGCCACTGGGTGTCGTGGGCGAAGAGGTCTATCGAGTCCGGTCGTTGTCTCTTCCGTCGAGCGACGCCGTGACGGCCTCTGAATTGGCCGCCTCGGATTCGGTTCAACTGTTCTTGCTCCGCGCTCGGTCCTATGACAAGTCCTTCGTGGTCACCGACGCCAATGCTCACCTCGTGGCGTCGATTTGTCGCCGCCTTGATGGCATCCCGCTCGCCATTGAACTGGCCGCCGCTCGATTGAGTTCGATGTCGCTGGATGATTTGCACAAGCGCCTGGACCAGCGCTTTCGCCTCCTCACGGGCGGCAGTCGTAACGCCCTTCCTCGCCAGCAAACGCTGGGGGCGATGGTGGCCTGGTCGTACGACCTCCTCAACGACAACGAGCGAAGCGTGCTGCGACGACTCACCGTCTTTGTCGGCGGCTTTGACCTGCAGGCGGCCGAAGCCGTCGCGAGCAGTGACGTCATCGACGAATGGGACATTGCCGACATTCTGGGATCGCTCGTGAATAAGTCCCTCGTCATCGCCGATCGCATGGAGAATGGTCTGCGCTATCGCTTGCTGGAAACCATTCGTCAGTACGCCGCCGACCAGCTCATCCAACTCGGTGAGAGCGAGATGCTGGACGTCCGCAATCGTCACGCCACCTTCTACTTGGCCCGATGCGAAGAACTCGAACCCGCCACTCGCAATGGTGGCCAGATTGAGGCTTTCGAACAATTGGACTTTGACCGAGGCAATATCGAGGCGGCCTTTAGCCACTTCCAAGGTGACGCCGCAGGCGCGCACGCGATTATTCGGCTGGCCTGCGCCCTGCGCGTGCACACCATGACGCGCTGGCACCGTGAGCCCAATGAGTACCTCGCGTGGGCACTCGCTCAGACCGAGGGTGAAGAATCCATTGAACGAGCCCGAGCGGTCTACACCTACGCCGACTTCAAGATCATGACTCAGGCGGAGCAAAACCTTCGCCTCGAGGGCTGGGAAGACCACGTCGCCTACATCGACCGCGTCGCCAAGACCCATAACGACCGTCGACTGGAGCTCGACGCCGTCATGCTGACCTTTTTCAATAGTTATTGGGATCCACAGCTGCGCCCTGGGCTCGCGGCCGCATCGCAGCGTGCGCAAGCGTTGGCCGCGGAGCTGAACGACCCCTTCATGTTGGCTGAGGCGCACATGATGGCGGCGCGCGCGGAAGACGACCCGACGGAGAAAAAGAACCACTACGAAATTGCGCTGGTGAAGTTTCGCGAAGCCAACGCGTACTCACGCATTTCAAACACCCTGTTCATGATTGCCTTTGAAATTGGCGATGACAATGAGCAAGCGTGGCTGCGCCGACGTCAACTGCTCACCGAAGCCCTGCACAATGCCGAACTGGTGAACGCCACGAGTCACATCGACATGTGCGTGAGTCACCTCGCGCTATGGAACGCGGTCTTGGGCCGATACGACGAGAGTGAAACGTTCTCTCGTCGCACCTTGGCCTCGTCCCTGCGCCTTGGACGAGGTGCCGCGTTTGTCGCGTGGCTGGCCCTCACCATGGCTCGCATCAGCCTCGAGTGGGGACACTACGAACGGGCCACCACCTTGATGAGCTGGACCCTGAAGGTCGTTCCCGATACGCCCGACCTCGTGGGTGGCGTGTGGGCCGTGGAAGAACGACGCTTCGTCGAGGAAATCGAAACCCGGTCACGAGCCGAATTGGGTGATGCACGCTACGAAGAGATGGTGGCGGCGGGGAGCTCAATGAACATGGAGCAGATAATTCCCCTCCTAAAGCAACCGTCCTGAGCGACACCAAAAGTTCACCTGCATCTGTTGCCGCGGTGAACTACCGTCATCGTCATGTTTCGACGAATCAGTCTCATTGCCCTGAGCCTTGCCGCCACATTCATTCCTCTCAGCGCCTCGGACGTCTCCGTCGCCGCAGGTAGCGATCCCTGTGCGACGTATAACCCGCATGCCTGCTTCGCTGCCCAGGTCACGTCGAGCCAAGTCACGGCGGCCATCAGCGCGGCTCACAGCCTGCGTTCTTTGCCCACGACGAACCCCACCTTGAGCTTCCTCAGCAACGTCAAGACGGGGACGCGTTCCTACTTCATGCCCGCGGGGCGTTGTGCACAAGACGCCCTGCAAACCGATGGCAGCCCGCCGTCAATCGCCGACTGCACGTTGGTCAACCCCAAGGGCGCTCACACCGTGGTGCTGACCGGCGACTCGCGTGCGGTGATGTGGACCACCGACCTCGTGACGCTGGCTCGTCAGTGGCAGTGGCGACTCGTGGTACTCGCGAAGCCCGGCTGCGTCGCGATGTCGGGCTCGATCACCCACCTCAACACGCCCGGTGGTCCCGCCTGGACCGCCTGTGACAAGTTCCACACGGCCGTCGCGAGCGACCTTCAGCAACTCAACCCGGAGCTCGTCATCATTGCCTCCAACCCCGTCCAGTCGCTCGCGCCGGGCCAGTCGGGTAACGCCTACAGCAACTCGTTGTCGTACTTCACGTCGCTGAAGACCGCCGCGCCACGAGCGACCGTCATCCAACTGAACAACATGCCGAACGTGCGGTGGCCCGGCTCTCTCAACCCCGTGGGGTGTCTCTCGATGCACAAGAGTGCCATCAACGTGTGCGACAAGGCACCGGTGAGCCAAGGCACGGCCAATTCACTGATTGCGTCGGCCGATGCCGCCGCCTCGGTGTCCTCCATCAACATCGAGCCCTGGGTGTGCGACAGCACCTGTCCTCCCGTCATCTCCGGGATGATCCCCTACGACCGTGACGGCATGCACCTCAACAATGTCTATTCGGGTTGGCTCCTCGGAGTCCTGTGGAGCGCACTCGCGGCGGTGCCGCACTCGGGAGTTCCCACCCCCTCCTGAGCCAGACTCCCAGAACACGGGCAACGCCCTTGCTACCGTGATTTCACCGACACGGGAAGGCATACTCATGGGCGCCGGAATTGACTGGGTTATCAATAGCTGTCGACTGCTGACGCGCATTGGTGACGAATTTGAGGCCTCCCAGCCGTTCGCGGGGCTACGCATTGGCACCGCTATCCACATGGAGCCAAAGACGGTGGCCCTGATCTTGACGCTGCAGCGTGGAGGCGCCGACCTCGTCGCGATGGGCAACCTCGGATCAACCCAGCTCGATGCCGCCGACTATCTCCGCCAGCGTGGGGTAACCGTGGTCGGCCAGCCGACGACGGACCTCACGGAACATGACGGCTACCTTCGGGAGCTGCTCGCCACCCAGCCCGATGTCTTGCTCGATAACGGCGGAGATTTATTCGTTCGCTATCTGGAGAATCCCTACGAACACCTGCGGGGCGGTACCGAGGAGACCACCTCGGGTCGCAACCGCCTTCTTCCCTTGCGCTCGCAACTCAATCGCCCCGTTCTCGTCATCAACGACAGCCCGATCAAGCAGTTCGCCGAGAACTATCACGCGGTGGGTCTCAGCGTGCTGGAGTCATACCTGCGCATCACTAATCGCACCCCTAACGGAGAACGCGTCACCGTGTACGGCTATGGACCCTGCGGTAAGGGCATCGCGGTGAATTTTCGAAACGCCTTCGCGAAGGTCACGGTGTGTGAGATTGACCCCGTCAAGCGCCTCGAAGCACATCTCGATGGATTTACCGTCGTGGCGAGCGACGAGGCCGTCACCTCCACGGACGTCATCATCACCTCCACGGGTGCGACCCACGTCATCGGGGCCGATGACCTCCCGCTGCTACGAGACGGCGTAATCATGATCAATGCCGGCCACTTTCCTGACGAGATCGATGTGGCGGGCATCGCGTCATCACCCGGCGTGGTGAGCGCCACCACCGCCGACGGCATCACCACGTACACGACCCCGGCGGGGCGGCACGTACACGTACTGGCGGGTGGCCACATGGTGAACCTGAACGGCCCACGACCCCTCGGAAACTCCATTGAGTCAATGGACTTGGGCTTCGCACTGCAGTCCAAGTCCCTCGAAGCAGTCGCTCGCGGGACGGTGACGGCGGCCGACGTAGTGGTGCCAGTGCCTTCATGGATTGACGACTACGTCTCGGACGCCTACCTCGCGTCTCGCGGCTAGCGACTTACTGCCACTCTTGCGCACCCACGAGAGAATCGTGGTCGGCGGGAACTTCGACCACGCAAAAGATGATGCCGGCGGGGTCTCGCAGCACCACCCAATCGTCCTGCCCGCCGATCTCGGTGGCGCCGGCAGCAATCAGTCGCTCACTCTCGGCGACTCGATTATCCGTATGAATATCAAAATGCACGCGGGCCGTGTCGTCACCGACACCTTGGAGAAGTAGGCCTTTGCCACCGGCACCATCAAAGGCGCTGTATTCGGGGTATTTCTCGCCGGTTCGAGCGCTCGCCCCGACGGCAATTTCCCAAAAGGCCGTGGCGGCCTCGCGATCGCCGTGCGGCACATCCAGGCAGATGAGGGCAATTCGAGATCGATGCATGGACATATCTTGCCAATCGTCACGCCCGCCCGGCATGACTTTCCTCATGAAAATCGGTCTTTTTCTTCCGCCTAAATTCCTAGTGGGGCACTAGTAATGAATCCCCCCTAGGTGATACCTTGAACCAAATCATCCGGGGGGAGATTCATGCGTACCTTGCGCGTTTCAGCGGTCATTAGTTCACTCATTTTTGCGGGGTCGTTATTACCGATCACCGTGGCCAGCGCGCAGGTGGTTCCGGCGTGGCAAGTCGTGGGCGCGCCATCAAACCACGTGGCCGGCAACCGAGTCGTGAGCCCCGCCGCGGGCAATGCCGTCATCGACTTTCGCGTCGGATTGGCACCGCGACACGCCGACGCGCTCGCGGCCCTGGCGGTGTCGGTAGCGAACCCGTCTTCTCCGAACTATCACCACTTCTTGACGCCGCAGCAATTCCGCGCGACCTACGCA
>CAISIU010000065.1 GCA_903885505.1 uncultured Actinomycetes bacterium
CAGGTAGGCCGTGACGGTCCACTGGTAATTCTGCGGCGAGATGTGCAGGTCCACCGCCGCCTTGGGCAACGCGATGTTCACGATGGACGCGTCGAGCACCACCATCAATTGCGCGAGGGCAATGACGAACAGGGCACGCCAACGGCGAGGGTCAAGGTTTGAGTCGAGATCGGACACGAACGCTCCTTAGGGGCGATGGGGTCTCCCAGCCTAAAGGAGCAACGCGGCGTTACAGCCAGTTCGCGAGATCGCGGCTCTCGAGTCCGTGCGCCTCCGCCACCGGTCCATAGGTAATGGCACCATTGACGACGTTCACACCTTCACGCAGTGCGTTGTCCTGCAACACCGCTTCGCGCCAGCCGTGGCGCGCGAGTGCCACGGTGTAGGGCAAGGTGGCATTCGCGAGCGCCTGCGTCGAGGTGTGGGGCACCGCGCCGGGCATGTTGGCCACGCAGTAGAAGAGTGAACCATTGACCTCGAAGGTGGGGTTCGAGTGGGTGGTCGCCCGCGTGGATTCGAAGCAGCCGCCCTGGTCCACCGAGATGTCCACCAGCACCGAACCCGGCTTCATCTTGGCCACCAGCGCATCGCTCACGAGCTTGGGCGCCTTCGCGCCGACCACCAGCACCGCACCGATGACGATGTCCGCCTCAATGCAGGCACGCTCGATGGCGTACGCCGAGGATGCCAAGGTCTGGACACGGCCTTGGAAGTGGTGGTCAATCGTGCGCAAGCGCTCGAGGTTGGTGTCGAAAATGGTGACGTTCGCGTGCATGCCCATCGCAATCGTGGCGGCCGCCATACCGGCAACGCCACCACCAATCACAACGACATTCGCGGGCGTCACTCCGGGCACACCGGAAATGAGACCGCCGCGTCCACCCGCAAACTTCATGAGGTGATGGGCGCCCATGATCGGGGCCATGCGACCGGCCACTTCACTCATCGGCGTGAGCAGGGGCAGTGAGTTGTCCGCGAGGCGCACCGTTTCGTACGCAATGGCCACGTTGCCCGCCGCGACGAGGGCGTCAGTGCAACTGCGAGACGCGGCGAGGTGCAGGTAGGTGAAGAGCACCTGGTCTCGGCGAGCCGACAAGCGGTGATATTCGGCCTCCACTGGTTCCTTGACCTTGAGAATCATCTCGGCGCTGGCCCAGACGTCGTCGACATCATCAACAATGCGTGCACCCGCGGCGACGAAGTCGCTATCGGCAATCGCTGATCCGAGACCCGCCGACTTTTCGATGAGCACCTCGTGGCCGTGCGTCACCAATTCGTGCGCCCCCGCCGGGGTGAGTGCGACGCGGTATTCGTCAGTCTTGATTTCCTTGGGGACGCCGATGATCATCGACTTCTTCTTTCTCTCGGGGGGGTACTGCGACAGTGATTACGCGTTGAGGTTGTGCATCACGTGCTTGATGCGCGTGTAGTCCTCGAAGCCGTAGACCGACAGGTCCTTGCCGTAACCAGAGCTCTTAAAGCCGCCGTGCGGCATTTCCGCGACAATGGGAATGTGGGTGTTGATCCACACGCACCCAAAGTCGAGGTCACGCGCGAAGCGCAGGGCGCGGCCGTGGTCCTTGGTCCACACCGAGCTCGCGAGTCCGTACTCGACGCCGTTCGCCCAGGCCAGCGCCTCAGCTTCATCAGTGAACTTCTGCACCGTGATGACGGGTCCAAAGATTTCGGTCTGCACCATTTCGTCATCCTGACGAAGGTCGCCGACCACGGTGGGCTGGAAGAAGAAGCCTCGGTCGGCACCGACGACGCCACCGGCCGCCACGGTGGCGTGCGACGGCGTGCGCGACAAGAAGCCCTGCACGCGCTCGAACTGGTTGATGTTGTTCACGGGACCAAAGAGGGCATCCTCATTGTCCGGCTGGCCAATCACCGTGTTCTTCGCCTGCGCCGCCAGGGCGTCAAGGAAGTTGCCGTAGGCCTTGGGGCCGACCAACACGCGCGTCGCCGCGGTGCAGTCCTGACCGGCATTGAAAAAACCTCCAAGGGCGATGCCTTCGGCGGCCGACTCGATGTCGACGTCGTCAAAGACAATGACGGGAGCCTTGCCACCGAGCTCCAGGTGGGTGCGCTTCAGGGTCTGTGAGGCCGACGCCGCCACTTCCTTACCGGCACGAACCGACCCGGTCACCGACACCATGGCCGGAATGGGGTGCTCCACGAGGGCACGACCACTGTCGCGATCACCGCAGACGACGTTGATGACGCCGGCGGGCAAGATCTGCGACATGATCTCGGCCATAAACAAGGTCGAGACGGGCGTCGTGTCAGAGGGCTTGATCACCATGGTGTTACCGGCGGCGATGGCGGGCGCCCACTTCCAGACGGCCATCATCATCGGGTAGTTCCACGGGGTCACCGCGGCGCAGACGCCAATGGGCTCACGACGTACGTAACTCGTGTGGTCGGCCATGTACTCCGCGGCGCCGCGGCCTTCCAAGATGCGCGCGGCGGCGGCGAAGAAGCGAATTTGGTCAATCATGGGCGGAATTTCTTCGCTCAAGGTGACGGCGATGATCTTTCCGCAGTTCTCTGCTTCGAGAGCGACGAGCTCGTCCTTGCGCGCTTCGAGAGCGTCGGCAATTTGTAGCAAGGTCAGCGAGCGCTGACTGGGGGTGGTGCGCTTCCACGAAGCGAAGGCACTGTTCGCGGCACGAACGGCGGCGTCGATGTCCGCCGCATTCGAGATCGGCATCTCGGCGAATGGCTCGCCGGTGGCCGGATTCGTCAGCGTGACGTACTTTCCGCTAGCCGGTGCGACGTACTCGCCACCGATGAAATTTGACAGACGACGCATAGTCCCTACCCCCTGGTCATATGTGGCGCGCCCATGCGCCCTCCCCCACTCTGCCAGATTTTGTCACCCTCGTGCAAGATTTCACGAAGGATAGGGGCGCGAAATCCCCCCGATAAGACGCATATCGTCGCGAAACGCGGTACACTCGGCGGTATCCGTAGCCACGGGGCCTGAGGGCCACCGAGCAGGGACACACACAATGGCGAATCGCAACGTACAGCGGGTGGGCACTGGTGCCCCCGACAAGATGAACACCGAGGGTGCCCTCACCGCCACCTCGCTCGACGCCACCGACCGCCGCATTGTGGAACTCCTTCAGCTCGATGGGCGGCGTCCGTACGGCGCCATCGCCGAGGAGGTCGGACTCTCTGAGCCGGCCGTCCGTCGTCGAGTGCAGCGTCTTCGTGATGCGGGTGCGATGCAAATTGTGGCCATCACCGATCCCTTGCTGTTGGGTTTCAACCGCACGGCGTTGATTGGGGTCCGCGTCCAAGGTGACGTGCGACAGGTGGCCGACAAGATTGCCGCGATTAATGAGGCCAACTACGTCGTGATGACGGCTGGATCCTTCGACATCATCGCCGAAGTGATTGTGGCCAATGACGACGCCTTGGTGCATCTCTTGAATGACGCCATCCGGTCGATTCCTGGGGTGACCGAGGTAGAGACGTACGTCTACCTCAAGTTGGCCAAACAAACATATACATGGGGTACAAAGTGAGTTTGAACGAAATCATCACCGACGGCGTGGTCGTTACCGATACGACCCTCGCCAGTCACGATTACTCAGAGCGTGCACGTCGACATCTGTGGCTGCACTTCTCACGCATGGGGGCGTACTCCGAGACGGCCGAAATTCCGGTCTTCGTTCGCGGCGAAAAGTCCTACGTGTGGGACGCCAACGGCAAGAAGTACATCGACGGTCTTTCCGGCCTCTTCACCAGCAACCTCGGTCACGGCCGCGCGGACATCGCGGAAGTCGCCGCCGCGCAAATGCGCGAACTGGCGTACTTCCCCCTGTGGACCTACGCCCACCCGACGGCGATCAACTTGGCCGAGAAGCTGGCCCAGCTCGCACCGGGCGACCTCAACCGCGTCTTTTTCACCTCGGGTGGTGGTGAAGCGGTGGAGTCTGCTCTGAAGTTGGCGCGTCAGTGGCACGCCATGCGTGGCGACACCGGTCGCTACAAGGTCATTAGCCGTCACACCGCTTATCACGGCACCACCATGGGTGCGCTCACCGTGACGGGCGTCGAGCCCTTCCGCACCGTCTTTGAACCACTGGTCCCCGGCGCGATCAAGGTGCCGACCACCAACTTCTATCGCACCGAGGTCCACGCCGACGACCCCGAAGCCTTCGGCCTCTGGCATGCCCAGCAGATTGAAGACGCGATTCTGCGCGAGGGTCCCGAGACCATCGCCGCCGTCTTCCTCGAGCCGGTGCAGAACTCGGGTGGCTGCTTTACCCCGCCGCCGGGTTACTGGCAGAAGGTTCGAGAGATCTGCACGAAGTACGGCGTGTTGCTCGTCTCAGACGAAGTCATTTGCGCCTTTGGTCGCCTCGGTTACTGGTTCGGTGCGGAGCGTTACGACTACGTGCCCGACATCATCACCACCGCCAAGGGCATCACCAGTGGTTACGCCCCGCTGGGCGCGATGATCGTCTCGGACCGCATTGCCGACACCTTCATGCAAGATGACCGTCAATTCCTCCACGGCTTCACCTTTGCCGGTCACCCGGTGAGCTGTGCGGTGGCGCTCAAGAACATCGAAATCTTGGAGAACGAGAAGATTCTCGAGAACGTGCGTTACAACGAGCCCTACTGGCGCGAGAGCCTCGAATCACTCAAGGACTTGCCCATCGTCGGTGACATTCGTGGTGCCGGACACTTCTGGGCGACCGAGCTCGTCATGAACCAAGAGACGAAGGAGTCTTTCGTCGGCGAGAAGGCCGAGCGACTTCTTCGCGGCTTCATCTCCCCCGAAATGTTCCGACGCGGCATCGTGTGCCGCATCGACGACCGAGGCGACCCGGTGGTGCAGTTCTCGCCGCCGCTCATCTTGGACCGCTCGGAGATTGACATGATTGTCGGCACCTTCCGCGAAGTGCTCACTGAAGCCTGCGCCAAGATTTAGATGAACGCCCCCTCCCGCCAGCCGTTGTGGTGGGAGGGGGCGTCGTCGTCTCCGCGGCCCGCGCTGGGCAGTGACCTCGACGTTGATGTCTGCATTGTGGGTGGCGGATTTTCCGGACTCTGGACGGCACGCGAACTGCTTCGCCGTGACCCGTCGCTGCGTGTGGCGGTCGTCGAGGCGCGAACCTGCGGTTTCGGAGCCAGTGGCCGAAATGGCGGATGGGCATCGGCCCTCTTCCCCGCTCCGGCCGAACACGTTCTCGACCTCGTCGGCGCCGCGGGGGAACGCCACCTCACCGCCACCTTGCGCGCGGCCGTGGGAGATCTCGGCGCCGCTCTGGCGCACGATGGCGTCGATGCTCACTTTCGCCACGGGGGCACCATCACCTTTGCCACCACCGACGCGCAACGTCACCGACTTCGCCTCGAGGTCGAGGCCGCTCATCAGCGTGGTGACAAGGACAGCGACATCGCGTGGTTATCGGCGAGTGAACTCGCGGAGCGCCACGGACAGGTCGCGGGCCAAGAAGGCGGAATTTTTGACGCCCACTGCGCCGCCATCCACCCCTTTCTCGCCGTCACCGGATTGGCCGATGCGGTGGAGCGGAGCGGCGCACAGATTTTCGAGAACTCCCCCGTCACGCGCATCACGCCTGCCCGTGGCCATCGTCGCGCGGCGGCAGTCACCGTGGCCGGCACCGTGCGCGCCGACATCGTGGTGCGTGCCACCGAAGGTTTCAGTACGCAATTCACCTCCGCACGACGAGACCTCGTTCCCCTCTATTCGCTGATGGTGGCCACCGAGCCGCAAAGCGACGAGTTCTGGGCGGCCCAGGGACTAGCCCACGGCGAAACCTTCGCCGACGGTCGACACCTCATCATTTACGGTCAGCGCACCATGGACAACCGGCTGGCTTTCGGTGGACGTGGCGCGCCGTATCACTTCGGCTCCGCGGTCGAGCCACGCTTCGACCACTCGCCCACCGTGACGAACCTGCTCGGTGAGAGCTTGCGCCAACTCTTTCCGACCTTGTCCGGGGAACTCACTCACAGCTGGGGCGGGCCTCTCGCCATGCCGAGAAACCATCTGCCCTTTGTCACCCTGGACCACGAGCGCGGACTCGCGGCGCTCGGTGGTTACACCGGCGACGGCGTCGTGATGAGTTACCTCGCGGGGCGCTCGTTGGCGGCCCTCATTGCCGGTGACGCCGACGACGTTCTCGACGTGCAGCGCCTCGCGTTCGTGCAGAGACCCCCACAAAAGTGGGAAGTCGAGCCGGTGCGATGGCTGGGCATCAATATGGGGCTGTGGTTAGCCACGCGCGCGGACGCCCGCGAACAGGCCACTGGTTCCCCGGCGCCCTATGACCGCTGGCTCGAGCGCCTACTCGGTTAGCGACGCGCGACCGATACCTGATCGCCGATGGCGATTTTTCTGTCCAAAAATTCTGGCCGGCCGGCGTCTGCAAGAAGGCGTTTTCGAGAGCGGTGTAGGCCGGGCCCACGATGGAGTAGCCGACGACATTGACAGTTGAGCCACTAGCTCCGGCGTGCGAGCTGACGCCCACGAGGCTGGTGGCGATCACCGCACAGGCACCGGCGCCTCGAAGGATGTAGGAACGAAGGGGCTTCATACTCTGCCTTTCCACTAATTACTAGTTCTTTACTAGTAATTGTAGAAGTTAGTGGGTCACCGCGAGACTGTCAAGTCGACATCGAAAATTTTTCAGAAAATTTCTGAAGGGGCGCAATCCCCTACGCGGGATTGGAGGCAATGGTGGAGAGGGAACTCTGGGAAGCGACAAGTCCGCCCAAAATTTGGGTCAGCGAGCTGGGCGCGAGTTGCAACAACGACTGCTGCAGCGACGATTGCGACATGGGCTTCACGTGGCGGGCATCGGGTGCCACGATGGCCGGCGCGTCGTTGTAGCCCAGCACGGTCAGCTCCGCCGTCA
>CAISIU010000066.1 GCA_903885505.1 uncultured Actinomycetes bacterium
ACCGGTGGCGGCCAATATGGTCGCACCGCCCTTACACGTCAGGGCGAATCGACTCTGCTCGCGCAGTGGCCCGAGGAGTCCGCGGTGTGGATGAGCCACGGCGACGCCATCTCGCGCGCCCCCGAGGGATTCACGGCGACGGCGAGTTCGCCACTCGCTCCCATCTCGGTGATGGAAGACGCGACCCGTCGCCTCTTCGCGGTGCAGATGCACCCCGAAGTGGTGCACACCGAGCGTGGCCAGGACATTTTCACCACTTTCCTTCACGACATCGCGGGCATCCCCGCGTCGTGGACGAATAGCAACATCATTGACGAACAGGTGGCGCGCATCCGCGCCCAAGTGGGTTCCGAGCGCGTGCTGTGTGCCTTGTCCGGTGGCGTGGACTCCGCGGTCGCCGCGGCCCTGGTCTTTAAGGCCATTGGCCAGCAGCTCACCTGTGTCTTTGTCGACACCGGCTTGATGCGTGCCAATGAGGGCGAGCAAATCGAGAACGCCTTCGTGCGCGAATTCGGCGTGGAGCTGATTCACGTCAAGGCGCAAGACCGTTTCTTTGACGCATTGGCCGGAGTGACCGACCCCGAGCGCAAGCGCAAGATCATCGGTGAACTCTTTATTCGCGAATTCGAACAGGTCGCTCGCGATCTGGGTGCCGGTGGCGATGGCCCGCGTTTCTTGGTGCAGGGCACCTTGTATCCCGACGTCATCGAGTCCGGATCGGGTCACGCCGCGAACATCAAGAGCCACCACAACGTGGGCGGTCTCCCCGAGGACTTGTCGTTTGATTTAGTGGAACCCCTGCGCGCCCTCTTTAAGGATGAGGTGCGCAAAGTCGGTGAAGAACTCGGACTCTCGACGGACATCGTGTGGCGCCAACCCTTCCCGGGTCCGGGCCTGGCGGTGCGCATCGTGGGCGAAGTGACGCGCGAGCGCGCGGAGATCTTGCGCGCTGCTGATGCCGTGGTCGTTGACGAAGTGAAGAAGGCGGGCCTCTATCGCGAACTCTGGCAGAGCTTCGCGGTGTTGCCGGCGGTCAAGACCGTGGGCGTCATGGGTGATGGACGCACCTACGCCTATCCCATCATCATCCGCGCCGTCACCAGTGACGACGCGATGACGGCCGACTGGGCGCGCTTGCCCTACGACCTGGTGGAAACCATCTCTAACCGTTTGATTCGTGAAGTGCCGGGCGTGAATCGCGTCGCTCTCGACGTGACCAGCAAGCCGCCAGGCACGATTGAGTGGGAGTGAGCCGCTTCGGTTATTCCGATGAGGACCTCTGGGCGAGCGAACCGGTTCCCGAGGTACCTCAAGACGCGTCGCACCTCGTTGAGGGTCTGACGATTGAGCAGGCGCGCGCCGTCACGCACCGTGACGGCCCGCTGCTCATCGTGGCCGGAGCGGGTTCGGGAAAGACTCGAGTCTTGACGCGCCGCATCGCTCACTTGCTCGCCACCGGCGACGCGCGACCCGCCGAAATTCTCGCAATTACCTTCACCAACAAGGCCGCGGACGAAATGCGTCACCGCGTGGTGGACCTCATTGGTGATGACGCCAAGTCCATGTGGGTGGCGACCTTTCACTCCGCCTGTCTTCGTTTGCTGCGCATGTATCCGACGGCCGTGGGATACGAAGCCAACTTCACGATTTATGACGCGGACGACGCGCAGGGACTTATCGACCGCCTGATGAAGGAACGCGGCATGGACGGCAAGACGCCGTCGACGCGCGCGGTGACCGCCATGATCTCGGCCGCGAAGAACCGCATGGAAAGTCCCAGTGAGTGGGCGGACAACAACTCGTTCACGCCCCGCAGCGCGGAGATTGCCGCGGTGTACGGCGCGTACGTCGCGGAGCTGCGTAAGAGCAACGCGATGGACTTTGATGACCTGCTCTTAAACGCGGTGCGCTTGCTGCGCGACAACCCCGCCATTTTGGCGAACCTGCAAGACCGCTTCCGTCACATTTTGGTGGACGAATTTCAAGACACCAACTACGTCCAGAATCACTTCGTCACCTTGCTCGCTGATCGTTATCGACAGATTTGCGTGGTGGGTGACTCGGACCAGTCCATCTATCGCTTCCGCGCGGCGGACGTGCGCAACATCTTGGAATTCGCC
>CAISIU010000067.1 GCA_903885505.1 uncultured Actinomycetes bacterium
ATAGACGAGAAGCAGCGACGTGCCCAGTGCGGCCACCAGGCCCAGTGGGCGGTGTAGCCGCGACGTCGCGGTTCCGCTGCGACGCGCGAAATGGATGGCGACGAGAATGACGCCGACGTATTCGCACGCCGTCGTGGCCCATGCGGAGCCCACAATGCCATAGTGCGGAATCACGATGATGTTCGAGATCACATTCAGCGCCAGCATGGACGCGGAAATGACGCCGAGCATCTTCGCGTATCCGCGGGCGACACATAAAGCGGTCAGCGCCGACCCCACCGCAATGGCGGGAATGGATCCGCCCAGGATTCGCAGCGGCGTGACGGCATCGTGATACTGGGCGCCGGCAAAGACGTGGACGACATAAGGCGCGCCGGCCAGGAGTGATGTGAAACTCGCGAGACCCACAATCCACGCCCAGTGAATGAGATCTTGACCCGCGGGGAGCCACTTCTCGCCCGCTCGAGAAATGACGGGCATGAAAACGCGCGTCAACTGAGTAGGCAACGTGAAGAAAAAAGAGTTGATGGCGATGGCCACTCCGTATTGACCAATCTGGCGGTGCGTGCCCTCGACGCCCAAGATCAAGACGTCGGCCTTCAGGTAGACGGCACCCAGCAGAGATGAGGCACCCAACGGCGCCGCGGCGACCAGGGTCTTCTTCCAGCGATCAACATGAATCGAATAACGAAGTGGGGCGACTCGATGCACCATTACGACCAGCACGATGAAGACCGGGATGGTGGCAGCCAGGGTTGTCGCGGTTGCCCAGCTCACGCTGAGTCCCAGCGAGACGACGAGGATGACGCAACCGAAATAGAGAACTTGCTGGGCAATTTGGGAATAGACCAAGCGGGCATTTCGAAGTCGGTGGTAGAAGTGAGCCCCCAGTGCCTGCGAGGCGGACGCCAACGGAACTGCCGCGAGGGCCAATATCAATGCGACGGCGGTGGTCTGGCTGTGGCGCGCGTAGATAGCGATGAGGACCATTCCCGCAACAATCGATACGACCAGGGTGGAAGTCACTCGCAGCGACAGCGAATCGCTGAGTAACTCGGACTCATGCAACGGGGCTCGGGCAATTTCGCGTTGGAGAAGCTGCGTTTGCCCAAACTCCGTCAACCCCTGAATAGTGGCGGCGGCCGACAATGCCAATGTCAAGATTCCGTAATCTTCGGGCCCGAAGTGCACGACGAGAGCATGAGTGGCCACGGCTCCGATAACCGCAATGACGATCAGACCGCCGACTCCCATCATGAGAGAGGAGGTGATAGAACGATGTTCGCCCGCCGAGGAGCGGGCTCTAGCGTCCATGCGACAACTCGCGACGCACTTCGAAAGCCTCGTGGCACGTCGACATCATCACCTCATCTTACAAATCGGCTTCGCGACCAAAATCGCGAGACGAGCAATGGTAACTTCGTCACATCACCATGCGACGCCGTTTTATACCCCTTGCCAGCGTGCTGGCGTTCACGATGGCGGCATCCTCGTGGGCCGCCGCCGCCACGTCGACGACGACGTCAACGACGACGACCACCCTCTTTGCGACTCACCCGACCTTGGCGCAACTGAAGGTCGCCATTGCGAGTTCCGTCACCCAGGCGACGGGGCCGGATTACACGAAGTCCGTTCCGCCGTTGCTTCAGATGGCCAATTACAACACCGACGGGGACGGCATCACCTGGAATTGCTACGGCGCCACCCCGACGATGGCTAACGCCACCACTAAGTGTCAGTGGGGTTCGCCCACCGCCACGCGCACCATCTTGGTTACCGGAGATTCGCAGTCCGCCATGTGGCTGGAAGCCATCGACTGGCTCGGACACGTTCTGAACTGGAAGGTCGTCTTGTTCGCTCACGTGGGCTGCGCGCCGTGGATTGACCCCAACACGGTCGACTTTCAAGGAAACCCCACCACGGAATGTCGCGCGTTTCGCACGTCGGTTGCCTCCATCATTTCGCAGCTCAAGCCGCAGGTCATCATTCCCGTCGGTCAAGCCGGCACTTACGGCCGAGGTAAATACCCCACCGCGGCGCAGCTCGAGAGCGAAATGACGACGTTTGCCGCTCAGGCAACGGCGGTGAAGGCTCGCATCGTCATGTTGACCCAGATTCCGCAGTACCTCCCGGGCGTGGTCTCCGCCGATCCCAACACTTGTTTGTCGCGCCGCACGAATATCACCAGTTGCGAGTACCCCTACTCCACCTTGGCGAACGCCACCATGGTGGCCGCGCAAAATTGGATGGTCAGCACCAAGAAGGCCACCCTGATCAACATCTCTCCGCTGTTTTGCACCGCGGCTAAGTGCGCGCTCTTCGTGAACTACCAGAACGTGGCGCACCTGGTTTATTACGACAATGCGCACATGAACTACCTCTACACCGACTGGACTAAGGGGGCGTTCGTTGAGCTCGCCCGTCCAACCCTTAGCTAACTTCCACCTCGTGGAGCTTGCCGGTGTCCACGTCGAAGACGAAACCACGAATGTGATCGCGGTCGACCAAGAATGGGCTCTCTCGAAGTTGGCGGATTGACACCGCTACCGACGCTTCCACGTCCGTGAAATTCACGTCCGGCCACAACGGGCGACGACCGCTCTCGCGTTCGAGTTCATCCTTGAAGTCCTCGTCAGTGAAAGTCTGCAGTCCACAATTCGTGTGGTGAATGAGGATTATTTCCCGGGTATCGAGCTTGCGCTGACTGATCGCGAGGGACCGTTCCATATCCTCGGTAATCACTCCACCCGCGTTTCGAATGATGTGTGCCTCACCGTGCCCGAGGCCCAGGGCCGCAAAGACGTCGATGCGCGAGTCCATACAGGCCACCACCGCCACATGGCGAGTCGGACGGAGAGGCGACGGCCCCGGATAGGTGGTGGCGTAACTGGAATTGTGCTCTAAGAAATCCCCGATGCTCATGGCGCGAAGTGTAAAGGCATGAGCGCCATCACCACCCCAGGCATGATGATCGATGTGAGGTGCTCAGCGACGCCCCGTCAATGCCGGTGTGAGATGAAACTCCTCGAGAATGTGTCGTAGTTCAACGACTTGGTCGGCGGACAGCTCACGATTGCGCCGTCCCGTAACCACCTTCACGACTCCATTGATGGTGACACTGAAATGACCCGTGTGAGTTTGGCCGACGTCGCCGAGATCGAGAAGAAGATGTTCGACTTCATTCCAGTACAGATTGTGAGCGATGGGGTGAGCGAAGATTCGCTCGAGGGTGTGGTGCTGGCGGTTGTCTAATTTGACTGACATGGAAGCCTCCTTCGGTTGCTTCCACTCTCTACCTAACGAGAGTTCCTGTCAAGCGTGACCACGGCCTCAATGTGCTCCGTTTGGGGAAAAAGGTCGAAAGTCCTAAAAGTCGAAATTCGATACCCCGCCGCCGTCAAGGTCTTGAGATCACGCGCCAATGTTGCGATATCGCAGCTGACGTAGACGATGCGGCGAGGTTGAATCGTGGCCATCGTCGTGATGGCTCCCTTGTCGGCGCCCGTTCGTGGTGGGTCAAGAACCACCACGGATTCTGATGTGATGACATCACGAACCGAGTTGGCGTTCACTCGAGCCTTACGAACGGTGATCTGCGGGTAGTCGGCGGCATTGCGGCGAGCATCGCCCACCGATGATGAGCCCGCTTCAATCGCGACCACTTTGCCGGTAGGTCCGACGGCAACCGCGAGCGGGACCGCAAACAGTCCGACACCGCTGTAAAGGTCGATGACGGTGTCGCCTCGACCCACCCCCGCCGCCTTCATCACGGCCTCCGTTAAGACGTGTGGCGCTTCACGGTGGGCCTGCCAAAACGATCCCGCCGAAACACGAAAACGATGCTTGCCCACCACTACGTGGCTGCGACGAGGTTCCTCGTCAATGAGTCCGTCGAGGTCGCTGGTCACGACCTGGCCATCAGCCAAGGTAACCACGGCGTAGGGCTCTTCATCACCGAGGGCGCGCAACTCGACTTCCTGCGCCCCCATCCAGTCGGCAGTGAGCGCTTCACTGAAACGTTCGTCTGACGCGGGGCAACTATTGATCGAGATGAGTTCCGACGACGCCGCGCGACGAAAGGCCAGGTGACCGGTCTCGTCGACCTGACAGCGGATTCGCGTGCGCCCGTGAAGCGCGGGCTCCACCATTTGCAGCTCCACCGATCGTTCGATAGAGCCAAGGCGACGAAGTTGATCGGCGGCGACTGATTCCTTCCACTCACGTTGGGCGATCGGTGAGGCGTGCGCCAAGTCGCAGCCTCCGCAGCCGGTGGGGTGGGCGTAGGGGCAAAAGGGGGGCACTCGCTCGGGGGACGCCTGCAGCACTTTCGACACGCGCCCACGGGCGTAGGTGGCGTGGTCTTCGGTGACCTCGACCTCAACCTCTTCCCCCGGAAGCGCGCCGCGAACAAACACGGCACGCCCATCTCCAAGGCGGCCAACAGCGCCACCCACGGCGGCGCGATCGATGTGGACGGATTCGCTCATGCGAGACCTGCTTGTTGTAGGGCCACCGCGACGAGGTCGCGAGCGCGCTGACGCGCGTTCGCTTCTTCGGCCAGCGTTTGGCTGATGAGAGCTTCGGGGTCGAACCCGAGCGACCGGACGTCATCGCCATCACTCGACATCCAGGCGCGCAATTGGCGCGCGTCGATCTCTGGATGAAATTGCGTGCCCACATGGCGACCGATGGCGAATGCCTGGACCGCCCTCTCGGTGTGCGCCCAGGCGACGGCCTGCGCCGGCAAGGTGCAATGGTCAAAGTGAAACTCGAACCAGGGGCCGCGCGAGATTGGGGAGCCCGCTGTCGGCGATACTTCGAACCAACCCACTTCGCCCTCGGGAGCCTGCTGGACACTGCCGCCGAAGACACGACATAGGGCTTGACAGCCGAAGCAGATTCCGAGAATTCCGACGCCCCGAGCGTCGATGTCGCGAATGAATTGCATTTCGGCGGCAAAAAACTTCTCTTCCACCTCGGGGTCGTAGGTCGCGTGCTTGGAACCCAAAATGACCACGAAATCCCAGTTCTGGGCGGACGGAAGATCTGACGACGTCGTCACCAGAATGGTGGTGACCGTCGCACCGCGCTCGATCAGGGCGTCCGCGATGAGACCGGCATCATCTTCGTCGTGATGGCGAATGCATAAGACGTTCATGAACCCCCCTTTCGTCGTCGGCTCTGTCTAGCCTACGGGGCAAAGGGGAACTGCCATGAATGACGCGTTAACTGACTTTTCGTCTCGTCCAATCACGCTTCGCGGAGAGACGCGTACGGTCTACGAGATTGGCCACGGACCCGTGGTGATCGTGCTCTCTGAAATTCCCGGCATCACTCCCCTGGTGGCCAACTTTGCCCGCCATACCGCGAGTCGCGGATTTCGCGTGGTGATGCCCCACCTCTTTGGCGATGACGGCCGAGCACCGACCTCGAAGTACGCGAATCAGCAAATCCTTCGTGCCTGCATCTCGCGCGAGTTCACCCTCTTCGCCACCAAGAAGCCGAGTCGTATCACCCAGTGGTTAACCGACTTGTGCCACTACGTCTCCCCAAATGCTCCGGTGGGGGTTGTGGGGATGTGTCTCACGGGCGGTTTTGCGCTCGCCATGATGACCGACAAGATTGTGGCGGCTCCCGTGTTATCCCAGCCGTCGCTTCCGATTGGACCTCGCCCACGCTCAAAACGAGCGCTCGGTATCAGCGACGACCAACTCGCCGCCGTCAAGGAACGGGTCGCTGATGGCGCCTGCGTCATGGGGCTTCGATTCACCGGCGACCCGTACGTTCCCGCCGAACGCTTCGCGCGTCTTCGCGAGGAGCTCGGTGACGGATTTATCGGGATCGAAATTGACTCCTCGCAGACCAATCCGTGGGGATACCGACCCGATGCGCATTCGGTCTTGACCGAAGATCTCGGTACCAACCCTGAATCACCCACTCAGCAAGCCCTCGAGCAGGTCATGACGTTCTTTGAGGAACGCCTGCGTCCCTAAGCGCCAGGAACGCTCCACCCGAGCGAGATTGCTATTTCCTTGCAGGTCGGGCACACCGGATATTTCCCCGGGTCACGGCCCGGCACCCAAATCTTGCCGCACAGCGCCTTCACGGGTGTTTGATTAATCA
>CAISIU010000068.1 GCA_903885505.1 uncultured Actinomycetes bacterium
ATGGGTCACGGCCCAGGGTGACCAGATGATTCCCATCGCCAGCGTCGAGATGCCCACCACGGCGGTGCCATTGCCGCCTTCGAGCCGATAACGCAGAATCATCGGACCCACGCTGTAGCCAAGTACCACGACCATCATCATGGCGATGTATTTCCACGATCCGTTACCCACGTTGAAGCCCACGAGGCCGGCCACTCCCGCAGTCCCGAGCCCCACGCCCAGAAGGCGAATGGGGGACAACCCGTGCTCGCGACCCGTCACCGCGTTGATTCCCAGGGTGACGAGGGGCACGGCACTCGCCAGCAAGCTGGTGAGACTGGAGGTGAGGTGCTTTTCGGCGGTGCCCATGAAAAACCAGGGAATTCCAAATTCCGCAACAGCGAACAGGACGACCCAGTGCCATCGGCCGCGGAGACTGGCGAAACCCTTGTTGACGTAAGCAATAGGTAAAAGGACAAGGGCGGCGGGGATGGTGCGAAAAACGAGCAATGTGCCGGGGTCGATGCTGCGGACGGCAATTCGAATGAGGAGATAGGGAATGCCCCAAATCAGGCTCATGAGGAGAAAGAGGGCCCACCCGCGTCGTGACACGGGATCACCCTAGCATTTGCATTTTTACGCTCCGGTATGAGTAAAATCGCAGTATGAAGATTGCCATCGTCGGAGGCTCGGGTTACGCCGGAGCGGAAGTTCTGCGCCTACTCGCCGCAGTTCCCGATGCCCAGGTGGTGTGCGTCACGGGGGATTCCTCGGCCGGCACCGCGCTCGGCGAACTACACCCTTCTCTTCGTGCGCTGTACGGCGAGACGAAAATCCTTCCCACCTCCGCCGTGCTGGACAGCAACGCCGAGGTGGTTTTTCTGGCATTGCCCCATGGGGAAAGCCAGAAGTGGGTGCCGCAACTGCGCTCGGCCACCATCGTCGATTTAGGCGCGGACTACCGACTGTCCGTCAAGGACTACCAACAGTGGTACGGACACGTCCATCATGATCCATCCGGCGTCAACGACGCTCGTTACGGACTTGTCGAGCGCTATCGCGACCGACTTCGCGGCGCGCAGCTGATTGCCGCTCCCGGTTGCTATCCCACGGCCACGTCACTCGCCGTGGCGCCGTTCAGCGATGCGGGCCTGATTTCGGGACTGGTGACGGTCAATGCCTTGTCGGGTGTCTCGGGTGCGGGACGAGCAGCCTCGGATCGTTATCACTTTCCGCGTCTCGCGGGTGGAGCGGAGGCGTACGGCCTCTCCGGGCATCGCCACACGCCTGAAATGGAACGAGAAATTGGGTCGCTGGTGCAATTCACCCCGCATCTCATTCCGATTAGCCGCGGCATGTTGGTGACCGCCACCGCCACGCTTGTTCGCGACGTGACCAATGACGAGGTGTTTCACTACCTGCGCGAGACATACCAACATGACCCCTGTGTCATCGTTCGCCGCGATCCACCCTCCGCCAAGGACGCGCTCGGATCCGCGGCTATTCACGTCGCGGCGTCGGTGTCGCCTCGAACGAATCAGCTCGTGATGATGAGTGCCATGGACAACTTGGGCAAGGGCGCCGCGGGACAAGCAGTGCAGGCCTGGAATGTGGCGCGAGGTGCGGATGAGTTGGTCGGGCTCTCCCTGGCAGGGGTCGCACCATGATCTACGTCGTCAAAGTCGGCGGTAACGCGCTCGATAATGCGGATCTCGCCCACGACGCGTGGCAAGAATTCGTGGCTGATGTCGCGAGCATCTTGAACGATGGCGATCAGGTGGTCATCGTTCATGGCGCCGGACCACGCATCAATCACGTGGCGGCCGCCTTTGACGTGACGGGCACCTTCATCGATGGTCTGCGGGTGACAACGCCCGACATGATGGCGGTAGTGGCGCGAGCGGTCGGCCATGTCACCGCAGACGTGACGAGTGCCTTAAACGCCGATACATCGATTTGCGCCCTGGGCCTCACGGGGGCGTCGGTCATTACCGGGCAAAGTATCGGAGAACAGTGGGGGCAAGTGGCGGGCGATCTCACGGTGGACGGCTCGGCCCTTCGGTCACTGCTGGAATCGGGCTTCACTCCCGTTGTGAGTTGCGTCGTCAGCGATGGCACGGGTGGACTACTGAACGCCAACGCCGACCACGTGGCGGGTGCCATTGCGGCCACTTTGCGCGCTGACGTACTTATTCAGATGACGGACGTGGCGCAGCTACGGACGAATCCTGACGATCCGAACACGGCGCTGTCGCAAGTGTCAGTGAGCGATGTCGACGAGATGATTGGTCGAGGGGAAATTCGCGAAGGAATGATTCCCAAGATGCAGGCGGCGGCGGTCGCGGTTCGACACGGGGCACAGTGCGTCGTGATGGCGAGTGGCCTCGAAGCGGGCGCCCTCGGTCGCGCGCGCCGTCGAGAAGGTCTCTACACCGAGGTGATGGCATGACAACCACTGTGACGTCAATACTGGAATTGACCGACGCTGAATTTGACCGATGGATAGAGCTATCACTCGCAGCGCCGGAGAAGGTTCTCGACGGTCGAGGAGTGGCGCTTATTTTCGAGCGACCCAGTTTGCGCACTCGGTCCGCCTGTGAAGTGGCCATTGCCGATCTTGGTGGCTATGCCGTGACCTTCCAGGGTTCCGAGGTGGGACTGGGCGAGCGTGAGAGCGCGGCGGATGTTGCGCGCACGCTGGCGCAAAACTTTTCGCTGACGGCGTGGCGCGTTCGCCGTCACGAAGTCTTCGCGGAGGCCGCCGCCGCGACGGGTCCGCAGCTCGGCTACATCAATCTGCTCTCGAATCGATCTCATCCGACGCAAGCGATTGCCGACGTCTTGACCTTGGCCGAACACACTGGTGGGCTGGCCGCGCTGGCAGGCGCCACGGTGACGTATATCGGTGATGCCGCAAACGTCTCGCGCTCGCTGGCCGCCGCCCTTATTCGACTCGGAGTGCATGTTCGCCTGTCCTCGCCACTGGGCTACGACCTTGATGCGGAGACAGCTGAGAAGATTGCGGCTGCCTCGCGCA
>CAISIU010000069.1 GCA_903885505.1 uncultured Actinomycetes bacterium
CTGCGCGCGGCCATCGAGGCCAAGCAGCGCGGCCTCAAGGTCGGCATCATCACCAAGTCGCTCCTCGGGACGGCCCACCCGGTCATGGCCGAAGGTGGCATGGCCGCCGCCATGGGCAACGTCTACCCCGAGGACAACTGGAAGGTCCACTTCCGCGACACCATGCGTGGTGGCAAGTACCTCAACAACTACCGCATGGCCGAACTGCACGCCAAGGAAGCGCCGCAGCGCGTCTGGGAGCTCGAGCAGTGGGGTGCGCTCTTTGACCGCACCAAGGACGGCAAGATTCTCCAGCGTGACTTTGGTGGCCACCGCTACGCGCGCCTCGCGCACGTCGGCGACCGCACCGGTCTCGAACTGATCCGCACCCTGCAGCAAAAGGTCGTGTCCATGGGCACCGACGTGTTCATGGAGTGCAAGGTGCTGCAGCTGGTCCACGACGCCAATGGTCGCATTGCCGGTTGCGTGGCCTACTGGCGCGCCAACGGCGAGTTCGTGACCTTCTCGGCCAAGGCCGTGATTTTGGCCACCGGTGGTGCCGGTAAGTCCTGGAAGTTCACCTCGAACTCCTGGGAAGGCACCGGCGACGGCCACGCGATGGCCCTCTGGGCCGGCGCGAAGCTCATCGACATGGAATGCATCCAGTTCCACCCCACCGGCATGGTGTGGCCGCTCTCCGTGCGCGGCCTGCTCGTGACCGAAGGTGTGCGTGGTGACGGTGGCGTGCTGCGTAACAGCGACGGTGAGCGCTTCATGTTCAACTACGTCGCCGACATGTTCCGCGCGGAGACCGCCGACAGCGAGGCCGAGGCCGACCGCTGGTACGACGACCACGCCGCGGGACGCCGTCCGCCAGAACTGCTCCCGCGTGACGAAGTCGCGCGCGCGATCAACGCCGAAGTCAAGGCCGGTCGTGGCAGCCCGCATGGTGGCGTGTTCCTCGACATCGGCTCGCGTCGTACGCCGGAGTTCATCCGTCGTCGTCTGCCGTCGATGTACCACCAGTTCATGGAGCTGGCGGGCGTGGACATCACCAAGGAAGCCATGGAAATCGGACCCACCTGTCACTACATCATGGGTGGCGTGCAGGTCGACGCCGAGACGGCCGCCACGGCGGTCGCCGGACTGTTTGCCGCGGGTGAAGTTGCCGGTGGCATGCACGGCGCGAACCGCCTCGGTGGTAACTCGCTGTCGGACCTCATCGTGTTCGGTAAGCGCGCTGGTGAAGGCGCCGCCGACTACGTCGAGGGCTTCCAGGGCTCTAACGACCTCGACCGTGCGGAAGTGGAAGCGGCCATTGCCGAAGCCCTCGCGCCCTTCGAGCGTGAGACCGGTGAGAACCCCTACGACATCCAGCGCGACCTGCAGGAAATGATGCAGGCCAACGTCGGCATTATTCGTACCGGCTCGGAGCTCGAGTTCGCGAACGCGGAGCTCGACAAGTTTGCCGAGCGTGTCGCCAACATCAAGGTGTCCGGCGGCCGTGCGTACAACCCGGGCTGGAACCTGGCGACCGACCTTCCCTCGATGATCACCGTGTCGCGCACCACGACGCGCGGTGCCATGGAGCGCAAGGAGTCTCGCGGTGGTCACACCCGCGACGACTTCCCGAAGACCGACGCCGAGTTTGGCAAGTTCAATTTGGCCCACCAGATGACCCAAGGCGGCACCTGGCAGAGCAGCATCAGTACGGAGCGTTCGAGCCTGCTCGAAATGCCCGCGGAACTCAAGGCAATCCTCGAGGAGGCGAACTAAATGTCCACTGTCACGATGCGAGTCTGGCGAGGCGACGCCAACGGCGGCGACTTCCAGCAGTTTGAACTAGAGAAGAACGAGGGTGAAGTCGTTCTCGACGTCATCCACCGCATTCAGGCCACCGAGGCTCCCGACCTGGCGTGTCGCTGGAACTGCAAGGCCGGTAAGTGTGGCTCGTGCGCCGTCGAAATCAACGGCAAGCCCCGCCTCATGTGCATGACGCGTCTCGACACGCTGCCCGAGGGTGCCATCACGGTGACCCCCATGCGCACCTTCCCCATCATCCGTGACCTCGTCACCGACGTCTCGTTTAACTACGCGATGGCCGAGCGAGTGCCGGCGCTGTTGCCGCCGGAGATGCCCGAGGGCGGTTACCGGATGTTCCAGGAAGACGTGGAGCGCGGCCAGGAGTTCCGTAAGTGCATCGAGTGCTTCATGTGCCAGGACGTTTGCCACGTGATCCGCGACCACGAAGAGAACAAGGTCAACTACGCGGGACCGCGCTTTTTCATTCGCTACGCCGAACTGGAAATGCACCCGCTGGACACCAACGACCGTCGCGACCTGGTGCGCGAAGAGATGGGTCTCGGTTACTGCAACATCACCAAGTGCTGCACCGAGGTCTGCCCCGAGCACATCCACATCACCGACAACGCCATCATCCCGCTCAAGGAGCGTGTGGTGGACGCCCACTACGACCCAGTCGCCTGGCTCGGCCGTGCGATTCGTCGCAAGGACAAGCGCAGCTCCGCGGAAGCGGCTGTGCAGCCGGCACCGTAGTGTCCGACTTTTTGAACCCCGCGTGGATCGAGGAGCGCAATGCGCGACTCGCCACGCGGGGTTCTGCATTTCCGGAGACGATTCGCGTCTCCTTCATTGTCACTGACGCCCCGAGTTCGGGCCACAGCGCCGTGACGCTGACCTGCGATGCGCAGGGTGCTCGTCTGGAATTAGGCGACCACCTCATGGCCGATGTCCTCATCACCCTCGCGGCGGACACCGCGTCGCAGCTCGCCAGCGGCTCGATGACGGCCGCGCGAGCCATTGAGCTGGGACTACTCAAGGTGCGGGGCGACGGCAACGTTCTGCCCACCATTGCCCCGCTCCTGTCGGCCACCCTCGGCGCCGCGTGAGCGAGATCTACCCTCTCTTTGAAGATGACCTCGGCGAAGAGCCGGTCTTTTCAGCGCGCCAGTTCCACTCCCCCATCGACATTCCGCCACAGGTCGTTCTGTGTTTCTTTCACGACGTCATTGATCGGCTCGTCGCCAGTGGCGACCTGCGGGTCGTCTATCAAATGCGCTCCGAAATCG
This sequence comes from uncultured Actinomycetes bacterium, assembly GCA_903885505.1. Lineage (GTDB taxonomy): Bacteria > Actinomycetota > Acidimicrobiia > Acidimicrobiales > RAAP-2 > RAAP-2. Next base: position 3,069 of record CAISIU010000069.1, read on the forward strand.
GTATCAACCCCGTCTACGTCACTGAACTCAGTGGCGAGCCGGTCACCGTTATTCACCCCGGCGTGGGCGCCCCACTGGCCGCCGGCTTTCTCGAAGAAGCGGTCGCCCTCGGCGTTCGCACCGTCGTCGCCTGTGGCGGCGCGGGAGCCCTGGTCGAGGATTTGGCCCTCGGGCGCGTCATGGTGGTCGACAGCGCACTACGCGATGAGGGCACCAGCCTGCACTACGCCGCCCCGTCGCGCACCTTGTCCGTCGATCCCATTGCGGTCGAGATCTTGAAGAACGTGCTGGATGAGCGCGGCACCCCCTACTTCACGGGACGCACGTGGACGACCGACGGCCTCTTTCGAGAGACGCGCAGTCGCGTGAATCGACGCATCGCCGAGGGCTGCTCCATGGTGGATATGGAATCGTCCGCATTCATCGCCGTGGCGCGTTTTCATGGCCTTCGCTTTGGGCAATATCTCTACGCCGGTGACTCACTGGCGGGTGACGAATGGGATTCGCGGCACTGGGATCAGGCCGTCGATCACCGCGAGTCGCTCTTTCGCACCGCTCTGGTCGCCGCCACCGCCCTTCACCGCGCCTAAACACCCCCGTCCATTCGCTCTTGTCTGTTAGACAAGTGGCATGACTGAATCTCTCGATGGCGCTCTGCCCGACTTTTCTGACTCCGACCACAGCGGGGTCGCCCACCGCATTGTGGGTAGCACCATGCCCGTTCTCGAGGTGCAACTTCAGCAGGGCCAATCCGTGGTGAGCCAGGGTGGTGAGCTCAGCTGGATGACGCCCAGCGTGACCATGGCCACGTCGGCCGGTGCCGGTGGGGGTGGTGGCCTCGGGGGCATCTTGAAGCGCGCGGTGGGTGGCGCCACCATCTTTATGACCGAGTTCACCGCCACGGCGGGAACCGGCACGGTGGCCTTCGCCGCCAAGATGCCCGGACACATCAAGGCGATTTCGGTTGATGCCTCTCGCGAGTGGATGGTGTCGCGTCACGGCTTTCTCGCCGCGACTCCCGACGTCACGCTGAACCCGTCGTTTCAGCAAAAACTCGGCGTCGGCATCTTCTCGGGTAACGGCTTCATCATGCAGCGCATCGCCGGTCAGGGCACCGCGTGGATTGAACTGTCGGGCGAACTCGTCACCTACGACCTCGCAGCGGGCGAGTCGCTGCTGGTGCACCCCGGCCACGTGGGCCTCTTTGAAGCCTCGGTCTCCTTGGAGATCACTCAGGTCAAGGGCATCAAGAACATCCTCTTCGGTGCCGACACCTTGTTCTTGGCGAAGCTCACCGGTCCCGGCAAGGTCTACCTGCAGACCTTGACCCTGCCCGGCCTGGCGCACGCCCTCACTCCGTACCTCCCGCAGTCCAGCTCCAACGGCGGGCCGGGTGTGCGCATCGGCTTCGGCAACTAGCCCCGCCCTGATAACACCCGTGCGGGTGGGTAAAATTCTCACCATGCGTCGCCCCTTCGCGGCTAGCGGACTGGTGGTCGCGATCACTCTGGCCGGCTGTGCCCTTCTCACTCCCCTCTCGGCCACCGCGGCCTCCCCCGCACCCGCCACGGCCGCGAGCATCTCCGCCGCGATTGCGACCGCCATGAAAACCGACGTGGTGCCCAGCACGTTGACCCCCTCACTCACCTCGGTGGCCGGGACGGCGGGTGCGGCGGCCCACTTTGGTCAAGCGATGGTCACGGCCTGTGACCCCTATTACGTGCACAGCCTGGGCGCCAAGCCGCAGCCCTGCGTTCTGGGTGACACCACGTCGAAGAAAGTGGTCGTCTTATGGGGTGACTCCACCGCGGCGATGTGGGTACCCGCTCTGAGCTCGGCGATGAAGACTCTTCACGACAAGTTGCTGGTCTTCCCCTTCATTGGCTGCCCCTCGGTGTTGACGCAAATCAATCCCAACACCGCCACGCAGGCCTGGTGGGTGGCCCTGTGCCAGCAGTTCCACAAGAGCTTGCCGGCCGCCATCATTGCCACGCACCCGGTCGCGGTCATCACCACCCAAATCGCCATGTGGGGCGACTTCAGTCCCAGCGCCGTCACCTCGTGGGTGTCGCAGTGGACGTCCACCTTTGACGCGGTCACGGGCAAGTCAAGCGCCATTAAGCGCTTCCTCATTCAAGGCACGCCCACCATCGGGGGCTCCGACATCGCCGCCTGCGTGGCCCTTCACCACAGCAACAGCGCGTGTGCCCCGCATTATTGGGTCGGCAACACCGCCAACTTCATGTCCAACTACAACGCGTATCTCGTGCGCGACGCGGCCATTGCGACCGCGTCGAAGGCCACGGTGATTCCGGTCACGGGTTACTTCTGCCAAAGCGCCACTACCCCGGGCACGCAGAACGTCTGTCCGGCGGCAATTTCTAACTACTTGGTCTACGTCGATTACGGCCACGTTTCGACGGACTACATGAACTATCTCGCACCCGCGCTCGCGACGCAGCTGGCCACACTCAATTTCCCCCACTAACGACAAACGGCCCCCCGCTTACGCGAGGGGCCGTGTTATCGACAGTCCTTAAATCAGGCCCAAGGCACGCACTTCGTCGCGCTCGCTGATGAGCTCGTCCGTGGTGATTTGGATCTTGGCCTTGGCGAACTCGTCGAGCTCGAAGCCCGGCTTCACCGACCAGCCACCCACACCGTCAGCGACGATGGGGAAACCGAAGGTCAAGCCCTCGGGCACGCCGTAGTCGCCGGTGCTGGTGACGGCCACCGAGACGCAGTCGTCCGCGGCGGTGGGGTTGATGAGACCCATAACGGTGTCGAGGGCGGCGTTGGCGGCCGAGGCGGCCGAGGACGCACCGCGCGCTTCGATGATGGCGGCGCCACGCTTCTGCACGGTGGTGATGAAGTCACCCTTCAGCCAGTCGTGGTCGCTAATCGCGGCCGTGGCGGCCTGACCGGCGATGGTGGCGTTCGCGAAGTCGGGGAACTGCGTCGCCGAGTGGTTACCCCAGATGGCGAGGTTCTTCACGTCACCCACCGGAGCGCCGGCCTTCTTAGCGAGCTGCGTCTCGGCGCGGTTCTGGTCGAGACGGGTCATAGCGAACCAGCGGTCGGCCGGGACCTCGGGCGCGTTCGAGCGCGCGATGAGGCAGTTGGTGTTGCAGGGGTTACCCACGACCACGACGCGCACGTCCGACGCGGCGTTCTCGGCGATGGCGCGGCCCTGCGGCTTGAAGATGCCGCCGTTCACGGTGAGCAGGTCACCACGCTCCATGCCCGCCTTACGCGGGACGGAACCCACGAGCAGCGCCCAGTTGGTGCCGTCGAACGCCGTTGCGAGGTCGCTGGTGGCTTCGATGTTGGTGAGCAGCGGGAAGGCGCAGTCATCGAGCTCCATCACGACGCCCTGGAGGGACTTCATGGCGGGCTCAATTTCGAGCAGGCGCAGCGCCACCGGCTGGTTCGGTCCGAAGACCTGACCGGACGCGATACGAAAGAGCAGCTGGTAACCGATTTGGCCGGCGGCGCCGGTCACGGTGACCTGAATGGGGGTGGTCATAAGTTCTCTCCTGGTGGGGCGCAACGTCGACGGCGCTCAACCGTGTGTGAGTTTAGGAGTGAATGGCCACGGTCAGCGAAGGACTTAGGGCCAGAGCTGCGACCAGATCTCCCGAGAACTTTGAGAGCGATTCAGGGTATAAAAATGCAGGCCCGGCGCCCCGGCGGCCAACAAATCACGGCATAATTCGCTCGCGGCGGCAATTCCCGCCTCGCGCACCGCCTCTTTGCCCCCGCGCTCATCGGCAGCCTGCAGGCGAGCCACGACGTCGGCGGGAACCGCCGCCCCCATGGCCGCCATGCGGTCAATGGACGACAGGGCGGTCACCGGCATAATGCCCGGCACCACCGGCTTGGTCACGCCGCGACGAGCCAGGTCGTCGACGAGTGACACCCACTCGTCGGCACGAAAAAAGAATTGGGTCACCGCGAAGTCGGCCTGCTCTAACTTGCGGGCCAGAAAGTCCCGGTCACTCGCCAGTGAGGGTGAACGGGGATGTCCCTCGGGGTGCGCGGCCACGCCAATGGAGAAGCCGCCGATCTCACGAGCCAGCGCCACGAGGTCACTGGCGTGCGCGAAGTCGCTGGCCACGAGGTCGGGGTCATCGGGCACATCGCCACCGAGGGCCATGATGTTCGTCACGCCCGCGTCGAGATAGTGGCGCAAAATCTCGGACATTTCGTCACGGCGGTGCCCCACGCAAATGAGGTGCGCCATCGCGGTGATGTGATCGGCTGACTGAATTCGCTCGACGAGGTCAAAGGTGCGCTGGCGCGATTCGCGTCCCCCGCGATAGGTCACCGAGACGAAAGAGGGCTCAAGGGGCTGCAGCGTGGCGATGGTGGAAAACAGCGTGGCTGATTCCTCGTCAGACTTCGGCGGAAAGAATTCGAAAGAGCGCGTGACCCCCTCGGCCAGCAGCTCGTGAATGAGCATTACGCGTCGGCGCGGCCGTAGTCGTCGTCGAGACGCACGATGTCGTCTTCGCCGAAGTACGTCCCGTACTGCACTTCAATGAACACGACCTGCTCGCTGCCGTAGTTCGCGCAGCGGTGGTTCGTGCCCACGGGAACCTCAATGGACTGACCGGGACCGATTTCGTAGTCCACCTCGTTCAAGGTCACCGTCGCGGTCCCCGACACGATGAACCAGTGTTCCGAACGCTGGCTGTGGCGCTGGTAGCTCAGGCGCTTCCCGGGCTCGACCACAATGCGCTTGACCTTGTGGTCCGCGGCGTCGTCATCCAGAACGGTGTAGGCGCCCCATGGACGCTCGTCGTATTCACGACCCCATTTGTCTTGGCCCATGGCGTCCTCCCGCGTTCTTAGTAGGTAAATAGTAGGGCGAAAACACCGTGGTCATGGCGAGGGGTGCCGTACCGTCACGAAGTGTCGCGTCACGACTTTGTCACCCTCGACGCGATCACCTCACCGCGGCGGCGAGGGGCTCCCGCCCGGTCTTAGCTGACCTTCTCGGCCGATCGCACCACGTTCGCCAGCAACATGGCGCGCGTCATCGGACCCACCCCACCAATGCGAGGTGTGACCCAGGCCGCCACCGTCTCGACCTCGGGGTTGATGTCAGAAAGCAGTTTCTTCCCGCTCCAACTCGTCCCGGCGCCCACTACCGCCGCTCCGGGTTTCACCATGTCCGCGGTCACGAGACCAGGCACACCGGCCGCGGAAATAATCACGTCGGCACTGCGGACAATCTCGACGAAGTTCTCCACTCCCGAGTGCACCACCGTGACCGCGGCGTTACAGCCCGGCCGCTTGCTCGCCAGCAGCAGGGACAGTGGTCGACCCACCGTGACGCCTCGGCCGATGATGACCACGTGCTGGCCCTCGACTTCAACCCGGTGCGCCGCGAGAAGTTCCACGATGCCCGCGGGCGTGCACGGCAAGGGCCCCGGCGCACCGAGGACCAGCTTGCCGAGGTTGACGGGGTGTAGGCCGTCGACGTCTTTGTCGGGTCGAATGCGTTGCAGCACTTGCTCGGTGTCCACCCCGTCCGGCAGCGGAAGCTGCACCAAGAAGGCGTGCACGAGGGGGTTCTGATTCATCTCCTCTACCGCGGCGATGATCTCGTCCTGCGAAGCGTCAGCGGGGAGGTGCACCCCGATGGACTCGATGCCCATCTCGTGACAATCCGCGTGCTTGAGTGCGACGTAGGTGGCGCTCGGGCCGTCGTCGCCCACCAAGATGGTGCCGAGGCCCA
>CAISIU010000070.1 GCA_903885505.1 uncultured Actinomycetes bacterium
CACCGCTTTCCCGTCAGGTCGCGCGTCGCTCGCCATCAAGTTGGCGGACGTTCGTGAGGCCGTGGCCGCCGGCGCGACGGAAATCGACATGGTGATTGATCGTGGCGCCTTCCTCTCCGGCAATATCGGAAAGGTCTTCGACGAGATCGTCGCCGTGAAGGAAGCCTGTGGCGCGGCTCACTTGAAGGTGATTTTGGAGACGGGCGAATTGGTCACCTACGACAATGTTCGCCGAGCCAGCTGGATCGCGATGCTCGCGGGCGCTGACTTCATCAAAACGTCGACGGGCAAGGTCGGCGTGAACGCCACCATTCCCGTCACCCTCTTGATGCTCGAAGCCGTTCGTGACTTTGCCCTCGAGACGGGCAGCGTGGTGGGCGTGAAGGCCGCGGGGGGAATTCGCACCACTAAGGATGCGCTGAAGTACCTCGTGGTCGTCAACGAAACGGCGGGGTCTCGCTGGTTGTCGCCGGACTACTTCCGCTTCGGCGCCTCATCACTTCTCAATGACTTACTCATGCAGCGCACCAAGCAGGCCACCGGCTCGTACGTGCGCGCCGACCGATTTAGTGGAGATTAACGATGAGCGACCTCACTCCCCTGTCCTCGCTGAACTCACTGCAGTACGCACCCGCACCCGAGTCGCGTGCCGTCGTCACCTTGCAGAGTGCCTACGGGCACTTCATCAACGGTGATTTCACGAACCCCGCGTCGTCCGAACAATTCGCCACCCTCAACCCGGCCACCGGCGAACAACTCGCCACGGTGGCTCAGGGTTCCGACGCTGACGTGGACGCGGCCGTCGCGGCCGCCCGCAAGGCCTACGAGAAGGTCTGGTCCAAGTTGCCGGGATCGGAACGTGCGAAGTACCTCTTTCGTATCGCGCGACTCATTCAAGAGCGCTCTCGAGAACTAGCCGTTCTCGAGACGTTGGATAACGGAAAGCCCATCCGCGAAACACGTGACATCGACGTGCCCATGGCCGCCGCCTGGTTCTTCTATTACGCCGGGTGGGCCGACAAGCTCGAATACGCCGGTTTCGGCTCGCAGCCCGCGGCCCTCGGAGTCGCTGGACAAGTCATCCCCTGGAACTTCCCTCTCCTCATGGCCGCGTGGAAGATCGCACCAGCCCTCGCGGCAGGCAATACGGTCGTCCTAAAGCCCGCCGAAACGACGCCGCTGTCGGCCCTCTTGCTCGCTGACATCATTCGCCAAGCCGGCGTCCCCGACGGCGTAGTCAACATCGTGACCGGTGACGGTCGCACCGGTGCCGCGCTCGTCAATCACCCCGGCATCAACAAGGTGGCATTCACAGGTTCGACCGAAGTGGGTCGCATTATCCAATCCGCGGTGGCGGGCACGGGCAAGAAGCTCACGCTCGAACTCGGCGGCAAGGGTGCCAACATCGTGTTCGCGGACGCGCCTCTTGACGAGACCATCGAGGGCATCATCGACGGCATCTTCTTTAACCAGGGCCACGTGTGCTGCGCCGGCTCGCGCCTCTTGGTGCAAGAGTCGATTCACGATGACGTGATTGAGCGCCTGCTTCGTCGCGTGGAGCAACTTCGTGTGGGTGACCCTTTGGATAAGAACACGGACGTGGGCGCCATCAACTCCGCTGCGCAATTGGCCAAGATCACTGAACTCTCTGACGCCGGGGTACTCGAAGGCGCCACCCGCTTTTCCTCGTCCTGTGCGTTGCCGTCGACGGGCTTCTTCTTCGCACCCACCGTCTTTACCGGTGTCGAGCAAACCCATCGCATTGCCCGCGAAGAAATCTTTGGTCCCGTCTTGTCGGTCCTGACTTTCCGCACGCCGGAAGAAGCGGTGGCCAAGGCCAACAACACCACCTTTGGCCTCGCGGCGGGCATCTGGTCCGAAAAGGGCAGCCGCACCTTGTGGATGGCCGAGCGACTCCGTGCCGGAGTCATCTGGGCCAACACCTACAACAAGTTTGATCCCACGAGTCCCTTTGGTGGCGTGCGGGAATCAGGTTTCGGCCGCGAAGGCGGCCGTCACGGACTGGAGGCGTACCTCAATGTCTGATCGTGTCAGCGTGACCAAGACCTACAAGATGTACGTCAATGGGGCCTTTCCTCGCTCCGAATCCGGTCGTACGTTCGTACTGAACGACGTCGAGGGAAATTTCCTTGCCAATGTGGCCCACGGTTCTCGCAAGGACATCCGCGATGCCGTCGTAGCCGCTCGCGGCGCCACCAGCAAGTGGAAGTCCGCCACGGCGTACAACCGTGGACAGGTGCTGTACCGCTTCGCCGAAATTCTCGAGTCGCGCCATGACGAATTTGTCAGCTTGCTACAGCTCACCGATGGAGTCTCCGCCAAGAAGGCTGCCAACGACGTCGCCAAGGCTATTGATTTAACCGTCTGGTACGCCGGGTGGACCGACAAAATTGCGCAGGTCTGTGGCGGTACCAATCCCGTCGCCGGACCCTTCTTTAACTTCTCCATTCCCGCCCCCTGTGGCGTGGTGGGCATTATCACCCCCGCCGTGAATTCCCTGTCGGGCTTCGTTGCCACCGTGTTGCCGGCTCTGGCGTCAGGTAACACCGTTGTCGTCGTGCCGGGCTCTCACGCCGCCATTCCCGTGGCCGTGACCTTGGGCGAAGTGGCGGCCACGAGCGATGTCCCGGCGGGCGTTATCAACATCGTCACCGGCACGGTGAGCGAATTGGCCCCCATCCTGGCCGCGCACGAAGACGTCGATGGCCTCGATCTCGCGGGAGCCGGTGAGAGTCGCCCCGAGCTCGGTCGCCTCGCGAGTGCCACCATCACCCGCGTGGTGGACAGCGATCTTCGCGATCTGCA
>CAISIU010000071.1 GCA_903885505.1 uncultured Actinomycetes bacterium
ACCCATGAACGGCGCCGACCAACTGATTTCTTCCCTCCGCGCCGGTGGCGTCGACACCGTTTTTGCCAACCCGGGTACCAGTGAGATGCATTTCGTTGCCGGTCTTGACCGCTACAGCGACGTGCGCGGCATTCTGTGCCTCTTTGAGGGCGTGGCCACCGGCGCCGCCGACGGTTACGCCCGCATGACCGGACGACCCGCCGCGACCTTGCTGCACCTCGGCCCCGGTCTCGGCAACGGGTGGGCGAACCTCCACAACGCTCGACGGGCACACGTGCCTCTCATCAACGTGGTGGGCGACCACGCCACCTATCACGCCCACTTTGATGCCCCCCTGCAAAGTGACGTCGTCGCTCTCGCCCATACCGTGTCGGCGTTGGTCGAAAATCCACGTTCACCGGGAGAGATTGCCGATGCGGTGACGCGAGCCATCGCGACGGCCACCGGACGACCCGGTGCCATTGCCACCATCATTTTGCCGGCCGACGCCTCGTGGGGCGAGATCGAGACATTGCGCACCGCCGCGGCGCCGACGCGCCGAGCCGCCGCCGTTGATGAGGCGAACCTGTCACACGCCCGTCGCATCCTGCGCGAACCGGGCACCTGCATTTTCCTGGGCGGCGACGCCCTCTCGGGGCCGGGTCTCCAGGCGGCCCATCGCCTCGCCCGCGGAGGCGTGCGCATCTTGTCGGAGACCTTCCCCGCTCGTCAGGCGAGCGGCGCCTCGCACTTCACCCCCGAACGGCTCATCTATCTGAGCGAATTCGCGCAGGCGCAACTGGCCAACGTCACCACCATGATTGTGGTGGGTGGTCGAGCTCCCGTGGGCTTCTTCGCCTACCCCGACGTTGCCTCCGAGCTCTTGCCCGCGGGCTGCGAGGTGATCGTGGTGGCGGACGAGACCCATGACGCGGTAGCCGCTCTCGAGGACTTGGCCGATGGCTTTGCGCCGGGCCCCCTCGAATCGACCCCACTTGCTGCACCGTCCGGAGACCTCACGACGCTCTCTCTCGCGCAGGCGGTGGCCAGCACGCTGCCGGAGAACGCGATTATCGCCGACGAGAGCAACACCGGCGGCATCCATCTCTACGGACAGCTCGCGCACAGTGCGCCCCATGACTTGTTGACTCTCACCGGTGGCTCGATTGGCTTTGGGCTCCCGGTGGCTTTAGGCGCCGCCATTGGTGGCGGTGGTCGCCGCGTGCTGTCCCTCGAGAGCGATGGCTCGATGATGTACACCCCACAAGCATTGTGGTCGATGGCCCGAGAGGGTTGCGACGTCACGGTGGTCGGATTGTCCAATCGCAGTTACGGCATTTTGAATCTCGAACGTCAGCGCGTGGGCGCCGTGGAGGGTGGCTCGACGAGTCAGCGCATGCTCGACCTCGACAACCCGGCTCTGCAGTTAGCGGAGGTGGCGCGCGGCATGGGTGTTCCGGCACGCACCGTGCACGGCGCGGACGAGTTGGTTACGGCGCTGCGTGAGAGTTACCAGACCCCCGGGCCCACCTTCATCGAGGCGATGTTGCCGAAGGGTCTCAGTTAAGCCGCAGCGCCACCGGCGCGTGGTCACTGGGCTTTTCCTCTTCGCGCTCTTCACGATCGACCCACACCGCATCAATTCGTGGTGCCAATGAGGGCGAACACCACAGCAAGTCAATGCGCAGACCGCGATTGCGGCGATACGCGCCTTGGCGATAATCCCACCACGTAAAGGCCGGTGACGTGGCGTCGACCTGGCGCTGCGCGTCGACGTAGCCGAGATCCGCGAGGGCCGACACCGCGCGACGCTCCGCATCGGACGCGTGGGTGGCGTCGACGAAATCAGCCGGGTCATAGACATCGAGATCAGTCGGCGCCACATTGAAGTCGCCCGCGATAACGACATCGTCGGCCACTCGCGTCGCCGCGTCACGTGCCAAATGTTCCAGCCAGTCGAGCTTGTAGGCGTAGTGGGGATTATCCAGCGACCGACCATTCGGCACGTAGACGCTGATGACGGTGATGCCGCCGCAACGAGCGGCGACGTATCGCGCTTCTTCATCGGGCAGGCCCAGTGAACCGCTCACGCGCTCGAGGCTGACCCGCGATGCGATCGCGACTCCATTCCACTGGCCTTGACCCACGTGATACGTCTCGTAACCCAGTTCCGCAAAGCCGGCCGTGGGGAACTTGGCGTCATTTTGCTTCGTTTCCTGAATGAGCAGAATGTCCACGTCACGCGTCGAGAGAAAATTCGACACCCGATCCCAGCGCGCCGTCAGGGAATTGACGTTCCACGTCACGATGTTCATGTCGGGTCCGTCACGACGAACAGCAAGGTGCCCGAGGCCACCTCGTCACCATTGACCCGCGCCACGCCCTGACCTCGACCGCCGCGCGCGCTCAGGCGCTGTATCTCGCAGCGAAATTCCACCGTGTCGCCGGGGAGGACTTGGCGGCGAAAGCGCGCCTCGTCGATCCCGCCAAAAAGGGCCAACTTCCCGGCATACTTCTCATGCGATAAGACCGCCACGGCACCGCACTGAGCGAGCGCCTCAATCAAAATCACGCCCGGCACCACCGGGTGACCAGGGAAATGTCCAGCGAAAGTCGGCCAGTCATGACGGGCCGTCCAACGAGTCACCGCTATCTCACCCGGCACGACCTCCACAATCTCGTCAACGAACAAGAACGGTTCGCGATGAGGGAGCAGGTCGCGCGGATCCATTAGACCAGTGCGAGCTCCGCAATACGACGTTCCTTGTCGACCGCGGTCAACTTGAACGAGCGCTTATCGCCACGCTTCAAGACGTCTCGCGCCCTCGCGGGTGCGGGCTTGCCGAGCTGGGTCGTGGGGGCGTAACACTCGATGACCCCCCCAGACACGGCAACCTGAATAACGGCACCGTGCGACGTGAAGGCCTTTACGACACCGTCGAGGTGGCTGCGCACTCGATGTTCACTGATGAACACACCAAAAAGTTCTTCGGGGTTGACCGGCTGACGATCGCGGCGCTGCGCCGCCGGCGGCTTCTTTTCGACCGGTGCCGCTTTCTTCGCGGGAGCCTTCTTGGTGGCGGCCTTCTTGGCCGGAGCCTTGGGCGACGACGTGGCGGCGGGCGCCTTCTCGGCAACCTTCTTGGCCGGAGTCTTGGGCGCCGGCGTGGCCACGGGCGCCTTCTCGGCGACCTTCTTGGCGACCGGCACCTTCTTGGCGACCGGCGTCAAGGTGGCGCCGATCGTGGGTGTCGAACCGTCGGGCATCGCCACGGTGAGTTTCTTCGCCGCCGACGCCTTCTTAGCGGCGGGTGCCGACTTGGTCGGCGACGACGAATTACGGGTGGTCTTGGACGCTCGCACCGGCAAGCGCTCGGTGAAAATCCAGCCCACCGCGGGCACGGGCTTTCCGCCAATCAGGCGGCCGACATCAAAGAGCCACGGGTGCTCGTCCTGGAACTCTTGGTATGAATCGTTCGACAGCACCTGTGCATTCACCCGAGCGGCAATCTTCAAAATGAATGCGTCGCCACGCCCCACTGCCCCGGCGGGCGGGGTGACGATCTCGCCGGCGAGTTCGGCTTCCTTAAAGCGCGCGCGTTCACTCGCATCGATGCGATGCTCGAAAGACGCATCCGCCACCACGAGGACGTCGACGTCGGGGTACTCGTCAATAAAGGCGCGAACCGCTTCGTCTAATTGGTGCAGGCTCGGGAGGGTGCGACCCTCTGTGGCCATGTTGGAGCCGTCGACGATGACGCGACGGCGCTTGGACGATCGAGCCGCGCTCACCCGATGGACCGCTTCAGCAGGTCAGCCTGCTCCGCGGTGTGCACCAGTGAACTACCCGTGGCGGGGCTGGCCGATTCGGCACGAGCCACGTGTGAGACTCGCACGCCATCACGCAAGTTGCGGTGCAACTGGTGGTGGACAAAGGGCCAGGCACCCATGTTCTCCGGCTCTTCCTGCAGCCACACCACTTCCTGCATGGCGGAGTACTGAGCCAAAATTGCACTCAGGTCTTCCTGCGGCCACGGATAGATCTGCTCGAGGCGCACAATGGCCACGTGATCGGCAGCGATCTCATCTCGATGTGCGAAGGCCTCGTGCGCAATCTTGCCGGTGGCGAGAATGACGCGGGTCGCCGATCGCGGCGTCGTCGGGTCGTCCAACACCGTCTGGAAAGAGCCGGTCTCGAACTCCTCGATACGCGAACGCACTTGCGTGGCGCGCAGCATGGACTTCGGCGTGAACACCACGAGCGGCGTGCGGTGCTCGCGACGCACCTGGCTGCGCAGCAAGTGAAAGTACTGGGCGGCCGTCGTCGGCTGAGCCACACGAATGTTGTTGCGCGCGCACAGCGACAAGAAACGCTCAATACGACCGCTGGAGTGCTCGGGGCCCTGGCCTTCATAGCCGTGCGGGAGCAGCATGGTGAGTTGAGCCTGCTGGCCCCACTTGTCTTCGGCCGCCACGAGGAAGTTGTCAATGACAATTTCGGCGCCGTTCACAAAGTCACCGAACTGCGCTTCCCACGCCACAAAGGACTCGGGCGACTCCACGGAGTAGCCGTATTCGTAACCGAGAGCGGCGTACTCACTGAGCAGAGAGTCGCGCACCGTGAAGAAACCGGTCGTGCCCTCGAGGTTCGACAGCGGAACAAACTGCTTGCCATTCTCGTAGTCAATAAAGGCGGCGTGGCGGTGTGAGAACGTGCCACGACGGCTGTCTTGACCCATGAGGCGAACGTTGGTGCCCTCGAGAACCATCGAGCCGAAGGCCAAAGCTTCGCCCAATGCCCAGTCGACCTCGCCGCCCTCGAGCATCTGTGCGCGCTGCGCAAATTGACGCTCGAGCTTGGGGTGAAGGGTGAAGCCCTCGGGGACCGACGCGGTGGCCGCCGCAATCTGCAGCAATCGGTCCTTGGTAACGCCGGTGGCCGGAGCGGGGAGATCCTGAGGGATCTCGTTGACGGGCACGTGGTCAAGGACGGGCTTCGGAATGGTGCGGACTTCTTCGAGCACGCCCTGGAGGCGGCTGTTGAAGCTGTCGAGGGCGGCCTCGGCCTCCTCAAGAGTGAGGTCGCCACGACGAATGAGCGTTTCGGTGTACAAGAAGCGCACCGAGCGCAGCTGGTCAATCACCTTGTACATCAGCGGCTGGGTGTAGCTCGGGTCGTCGCCTTCGTTGTGACCGTGACGGCGGTAACAGACCAGGTTGATCACCACGTCGCGGTGGAATTCAGCGCGGTACGCCTCGGCGAGCTGACCGGCACGGAAAGACGCCTCGGGGTCGTCGCCATTGACGTGGATAATCGGTGCCTGAATCGACTTGGCCACGTCGGTCGGATAGAACGACGAGCGCGACGATTCGGGCGCGGTGGTGAAGCCCACCTGGTTGTTGATGACCACGTGGATTGTGCCGCCAATGCGGTAGCCCGACAGCTGCGACATGTTGAGCGTTTCCGCCACGACGCCCTGGCCCGCAAAGGCAGCGTCGCCGTGGATCAAGATCGCGAGACCAGGAAAGACGGAGGGCGGGTCAACGTGACCGGTGCCGTCCGAGGGGCGAATGACGCGGTCCTGCTTGGCGCGCACCATGCCTTCAACTACGGGGTCCACGGTTTCGAGGTGACTGGGGTTGGCGGCCATGGAAATCGTGAGACTCTCGCCGGAGGGCGAGGTGAAGGTGCCGGAGGCACCCTTGTGATACTTCACGTCACCCGAACCCTGAACGCTCTCGGGGTCGAGGTTGCCTTCGAATTCACTGAAGATGTGCGAGTAGCTCTTACCCACCACGTTGGCGAGGATGTTGAGACGGCCGCGGTGGGCCATGCCGATGATGGCGTCGTCAGTGCCGTGGTCCGCCGCGCCCGACAAAATCGCGTCGAGGGTCACGATGGTCGATTCGCCACCTTCGATGCCGAAGCGCTTTTGACCCACGTAACGGGTGTGCAGGAATCGTTCGAAGACTTCGGCCGAGGTCAGACGCTCCAGGATGCGGTTACGCAGCTCGGGGGTCGTGGTGACCTTGACGCCTTCGAGGCGGTCTTGGAACCACTTCTTTTGAACCGGGTCCATGATGTGCATGTACTCCACACCCAAGGTGCGGCTGTAGGCGTCGCGCAAGATTTGGAGAATCTCTTCGAGAGTCGCCTCCGTCTTACCCGCGAGGCCGTCCACCACGAAGGTGCGGCCGAGGTCCCAGATGGATAGGCCGTAGGTGGCGAGATCCAGCTCGGGGTGAGTGTGCGGGGCGTGAGCGTGCAGCGGGTCAAGGTGAGCGGCGAGGTGGCCACGCACGCGATACGCGTTAATGAGCTCCTGTACGCGAATCTGCTTCAAGATGGCATCGCGGCTGGACTCGTCAGGGTTATTGACGTCCTTCGCCCACTTCGCGGGCTCGTAGGGCACGCCCATCGACGCGAAGACATCGACGTAGAAGTTGTGTCCACCGGTGAGGCACTCCGCCACGTACTTCAGGAACATGCCGGATTCGGCGCCTTGGATAATGCGGTGGTCGTAGGTGCTGGTGATGGTCATCACCTTGCCGACACCCATCTCCGCGAGAGCGCGAGGGTCTGCCGACTCGAAACCAGCGGGCCACGCCAAGGCACCCACGCCAAAAATGGCGCCCTGGCCAGGCATGAGGCGAGGCACGGACTGCACGGTGCCGATGGTGCCCGGGTTGGTGAGTGAGCAGGTCGCGCCGGCGAAGTCGTCGGCACCGGCGGTGCCGGAGTGGACGCGACGCACGCGCTCTTCGTAGGCATTGACGAAGCCACGGAAGTCAAGGGTGTCAGCATCCTTGATGACGGGCACCATGAGATTGCGCGTGCCGTCGGACTTCTCCACGTCCACCGCGAGACCAAGTCCCACGTGAGCGTGGCGATGCACGCCGGGAGTGCCCTTTTCATCAACGGCATCCACGAATGACGCGTTCATCGAGGGGAAGCGCTCGAGTCCCTTCACAATCGCGTAGGCGATGAAGTGGGTGAAGGAGACCTTGGAACCAGTCGTACGCGACAACGACTCGTTCAGAGCCACACGGTTCGTTTCGAGCAGTCGAGCGGACACCACGCGGAAACTGGTGGCCGTCGGCACACTCAGCGACGCGTTCATGTTGGAGACAATGCGAGCGGCCGCACCACGAAGGGGTGTGGCGGACTCGTCGACGGCGCCGGCGGTCGTACGAGCGGCCTGCGCCGTCGTGACGGGTGCGGCGGACACCGCCGCCACGCTCGGCAGCGGGGAACGCTGGTAGGTGGCGAAGAATTCTTGCCAGGTCGCTGACACGCTGGTCGGGTCGCTGAGGTACTTCTCATACAGGTCGTCAACCAGCCACGCGTTGGGGCCAAGCGATCCGGAGTTCATAGAGTCGAGGGAGGTGCTCACGGACATACAGCCTAGGAGAGGTTGGCTCCATTCCGTGAGGCCAACCGGTAGCGTCGCCACGTGAGCGATTCGCGCCTAACGCGCCTCGGACTGCGACCGAGCAACTACGGGAATTCTTGGGGATTGGCCGTCTCGGCCAGCGAGACAAGCGATCCGGTCGGCGTCGTCATTGCTCTTCACGGCGGCCTTGACCGGTCCGCCTCGTTTGCTCGCGTGGCACGACGCCTGCCGGGGTGGTCCTTTTACGCCCCCGACCGGCGCGGATACGGCGGGTCACGCGACCTCGGCCCGGGCACACTCGCGCAAGATGTCGACG
>CAISIU010000072.1 GCA_903885505.1 uncultured Actinomycetes bacterium
CGCGCGCGGCACTTTCGCTCGTGGCTGAGCCTGTGGTGGCGTTCACGCCGAGGGAGAATCGCGGCTCCCGACGTGAGCCACCTCATGGCCACTCTCTATGAGGCCATCGCCACGGTCTCGCAGTGCTCGGTCATCGTCGATTCGTCCAAATCGCCGGGTTATCGACTGCACCTGTCGGGGACATCCATTCCCGTCACCACCGTGCACCTCCAACGTGACCCTCGATCCGTGGTCAATTCGTGGCGCCAAGAGAAGATCGACCCCGTCTCCCCCGGAGACTCCTTGTTCGCGATTCACCCCCTACGCGCCACGATCGAGTGGATCGCCCAAACGCTGGCCACGAGATGGCTCATCGCGCCGCGTTGTCGCGACTCATTTTCGAGCCTGACGTACGAAGATTTTGTGGCCGCGCCGCGCGACGCTCTTCGTCACCTGGCCACCATCGCCCACCTCGACTCCTCGGCCGAGCCCTTCCTCGATGACACTCGCGTGACGGTGACGCCCACCCACAACATTGCCGGCAATCCGGACCGGCGTGGCGACATCCAGCGTGAGATTGCCCCGCACGAGTCATGGCCCACGACGCTTCCGACTCGCTGGTTCGTTGCGACCACCCTGCTCTGCAGCCCCTTTCTCCATCGCTATCGATACCCGCTCTCTCGAAAAGTTCGTTCATGAGCGAACAGTCACCTCGCGTGTCGGTGGTCGTCCCCATGCACCGGGTGGAGACGTGGATCAGCGGCGTTGTTCGTAGCGTCCTTCACTCCTCGCTGCCCCTCGAACTCATTGTCGTGAATGACGCCTCGCCGGACGAGTCCGCCGCCTTGGCCGCGACCACCATCGGCGGAGATCCTCGCGGACGTGTCGTTGACAATCACCGCCGAAAAGGTGGAGATGGGGCTCGCAACAGTGGCCTCGATCTCGCGACCGCGCCCTACGTGGTCTTTCTCGATGGGGATGATGAAATAGCCGACGGCGGCCTCGAAGCGTTGATGGCGGCCATTGAGTCGAACGGCGACGTCTCAGCGGTGTGCGGGTCATTTGACTGTCGTGATGCTGACGGCCACCGCATCGTGGGTGGATGGGAGAGCGAACATCGCGCCGCCGTGGCGAAGAGTCCCACCGAAGTTCGCGCGACCCACCTAGCTCGCCGCCAATTGGCCCCGCCCCCGGGCGCCATCATCATGCGCACCGACCTGGTGCGCTCGGTCGGTGGGTGGGACGAAGGTGATGAACTCGCCGGACTCGCGACGGACTACGAATTACTGGCCCGACTGGCCGTGGCTGCCCCACTAGCCATACTCGACCAGATAGTCCTGCACTACTGCGTGCGGACGTCGTCTCTGTCTCGCCGACGTGATCACCCACGCAAGTTCTTCCGAGCTCGAGTGTTGACGATTCAGCGAGCTCCCCGATCTCAACGGCTCGCCTTGGCGCTCGCCACGGCGTCGCGATCATCTCGACTCGCCGCCGAGCGGTGTGGGGACTGGCGTCACCCTCGACAGGTGTTGCGAGGTTTCGGGAACGCCCTGCACGCGCTGGCGTTCATTTGGGTGGGGGTTGCTGCGGTCTTTGCGCTCCAATAGTGCGCGAACCAAAATTGGTTTGCATCCTCACTCGGAATTCAGAAAGGCCGCTCGCTACTGCGGAGTGGTGAAGGCGGAGGACGGACATCTAATCACTTCCGAAATCGCGTCAAGTTGGATGCTCAGCGTTTGCCCTGGCGGCACCTCGGTGAGAGGTGACGTCTCGTATTCGATGATTTTGCATCCGGACGGCAAATGCGCCTCATCCGAACTCTCAACCGTTCCATCCTCCGCCGACTTTCGTTGGGCGCTTGCATACGACTGCCACTGTGAGTACGTCTGAGGTGAGCCAGCCCGCAAAGTAAGGGGCGCCGATGACGGATTTGCCAGATTGGACGCCGCCCCCTCACTTCCCTGATCGGCCGTCGCAACCGAGCTCATCGAGACGAGTCCAGAACTGACCAGCAGTAGTGCTACTAATGCCTTCGACTTGTTTTTCACAGATTTTCCTTCGCTAGAACTATGATTTTCAGACTAATCTAAAAAACCGACTAAACCATCTCACCCGCCTAAGATTTGTGTAAAGAGAAAGAGGTGGCTGTGCCCGCTCGTGACATTCCCGGGTTCGTAGGACGAAAGCTGCTTATTCTCACCTGCCTCGCCGGCGGACCGCGCCACGGCTATGCCTTGATCCAAGAAATTGAAGAGGTGTCCGGAACCCGAATTGGCCCAGGGACCCTGTACGGACTTCTCGACGATCTTCAGTCCGCTGGTCTGATAGTCGAGTTGGCCTCGGTCGACCGTCGTTGTCCGTTCGAACTCACTGCGCAAGGACGCGAGTTTCTCGTTCGAAAACTGGACGAAGCTGAGCGTCTGGTCGCATTCGGCCGCCAACGTCTGTCGTTGAGCTAGAGCCCACCGTGCGTCATCGACAATCACACGTGATCAGCTGGATTCTTCGCCTCTACCCGCGTCGGTGGAGATCCCAATACTTCGACGCGACCTTCGCTGATGTGGACGACCTCATTCGTCACGGTCGCCCCTTCGGCTCGATCGCGACGAATCTCTTATTTGGTGCGTTACTCATCAGATTGGTTCGAGCCAAGAATCGCGTTGGCCTCAGCGCTCTCGTCGCTGCATTCGCACTCGTCGTTGCCGCAACAATTCAGGCACCAAGGTTGATGTCGATGTTTGATGATTACACCCGAGCCACGCCGGTCATCGCTGCGTCCAGTTGGCAAGTCGCAGAGGTGTGCCGAGTGTCGGACAATGTCGAGATTCTCGTCTTGACCCGCACCCCAACCTCGCACAGAAGTTGCAATTCACAACCTTCCTCAGAAAGTTGAAGGGCTTCGGGTACTCCGGAACACCGCAGCCTCGAATGGCGTTAGCTCACCTTCGATGTGGTTGAAGATCTGGTCATCGCGAATCCCCGCCCCGCGCGGTTGTAACACGAGACGCTGGTGGCCGATAGGTCGCAGGTGATGGGCCCATCGAGAACGCGTGTCGAGACCCGCAACGTCGACGTACCCAATCCTGGATTTCCCAAACAGATGTCGCCACGACACTC
>CAISIU010000073.1 GCA_903885505.1 uncultured Actinomycetes bacterium
GACAATCTCGACGAAGTTCTCCACTCACGAGTGCACCACCGTGACCGCGGCGTTACAGCCCGGTCGCTTACTCGCCAGCAGCAGGGACAGTGGTCGGCCCACCGTGACGCCGCGGCCGATGATGACCACGTGCTGGCCCTCGACTTCAACCCGGTGCGCTGCGAGAAGTTCCACAATGCCCGCGGGCGTGCAGGGCAAGGGCCCCGGCGCACCGAGGACCAACTTGCCGAGGTTGACGGGGTGTAGGCCGTCGACGTCCTTGTCGGGTCGAATGCGTTGCAGCACTTGCTCGGTGTCCACCCCGTCCGGCAGCGGAAGCTGCACCAAGAAGGCGTGCACGAGGGGGTTCTCGTTCATCTCCTCTACCGCGGCGATGATCTCGTCCTGCGAGGCGTCAGCGGGGAGGTGCATCCCGATGGACTCGATGCCCATCTCGTGGCAATCCGCGTGCTTGAGTGCGACGTAGGTGGCGCTCGGGCCGTCATCGCCCACCAAGATGGTGCCGAGGCCCACGGAGCGACCCTGGGCGCGCAGGCGCGCCACGCGGTCTGCGAGTTCCATCTTCATGCGCGCCGCCACGCGGGCGCCATCGAGAAGCTCTGCCATCTCTCTCCTTATAAACAACGAACCGTCCGCCGCGGGTTTCCCCGATGACGGACGGTTCGCGAGATCAGTCGGTGAACCGACCGTCGGCTTAGAGGCCGCGGACGATTTCCACCATCTTCTCACCGGCTTCGGTGGGGTTCAGGCAGACGTGCACGCCGGCAGCAGCCAGCGCGTCCATCTTCGCCTGAGCGGTGCCCGAGGAACCCGTGATGATCGCACCGGCGTGGCCCATCTTGCGGCCCGGAGGGGCGGTGACGCCGGCGATGTAGGTCACGACCGGCTTGGTCATGTTGGCCTTGATCCACTCGGCAGCGCGCTCTTCTTCCGATCCACCGATTTCACCGATCATCATGACGGCCTTAGTCTCGGGGTCATCGTTGAACGCCTTGAGGGCGTCAATGAAGTTGGTGCCGGGAACCGGGTCGCCACCGATGCCGACGCAGGTGGTCTGACCGATGCCCTGCTGGCTGAGCTCGTGCAGCGCCTGGTAGGTCAAGGTGCCCGAACGGCTCACGATGCCCACCGGTCCACCGGGCAGCGCAATGTCGCCCGAGGTGATGCCGATGTTGGCCTTTCCGGGGCTGATGATGCCCGGGCAGTTCGGTCCGAGGAGACGCACGTTCGGAAAGTCGCGCACGAGACGGTTGAAGGTCACCGCTTCGTCGTGCGCCGGGATGCCCTCGGTGATCGACACGATGAAGGTGATGCCACCTTCGGCGGCCTCCAAGATCGCGGCCGCGGCGAACTTCGGCGGGACAACCACGAATGATGCCGTCGCGCCCGTCGCCTCGACCGCTTCACGCACGGTGTTGAACATGGGAATGCCCTCGACGTCGGTGCCGCCCTTACCGGGGGTCACGCCGCCGACAACCTTGGTGCCGTAGGCCTTGTTGCGCAGTCCGTGGAAACGGCCCTGACCACCGGTCAGGCCCTGCACGATGACTTTGGTGTTTTCGTCAATAAAGATGCTCATTATTCGTCCTTAGGCGTTCGCCAGGGCCACGGCCTTGCGGGCGGCGTCCAGCATGGTGGGCTCGGAAATCAGTTTGTCGTTGAGGTGCTCAGCGAGCAGGGCGCGGCCTTCGACCGCGTTGGTGCCATCGAGACGCATCACGATGGGCGAGGTGATCTCGACGCGACGCAGCGCCTCGATGATGCCCTTAGCGACTTCGTCCACGCGGGTGATGCCACCGAAGATGTTCACGAAGATCGACTTGACCTTGGGGTCAGCGTTGATGACTTCGAGCGCGGCCGCCATGACGTCCGCGTTCGCGCCGCCACCGATGTCGAGGAAGTTGGCGGCGGAGCCACCGACCTGGTTCACGACGTCGAGCGTGCTCATCGCGAGGCCGGCGCCGTTGGCGATGATGCCCACGGTGCCGTCCAGGCCGATGTAGTTGAGGCCCTTTTCCTTGGCCATCTTTTCGCGCGGGTCTTCGGTCTCGGTCGCGCGGTACTCGTCCCACTCGGGGTGACGGAAGGCGGCGTTCTCGTCCAAGGTGACCTTGGCGTCGAGCGCGTGGACCTTGCCCTCGGGGGTCAAGATCAAGGGGTTGATCTCGGCGAGGTCGCAGTCACCCTCGACGTAGCAGCGGTACAGCTTCACCAGAAGCTCGGCCGTCTGTTCGCGAGCGATGTCGTCGATCTTGGCGTCGGCCACCCAGGTGCGCGCCTGCTCGAGGCTGAGGCCATCGAGGGGGTTGATCGACAACATGGAAATGGCGTCAGGGTTGTTCGCGGCGACTTCTTCAATCTCCACGCCACCTTCGGCACTGAGCATGCCGAGGTACACCTTGTTCGGACGGTCCAGCGTGAAGCTCGCGTAGTACTCCTTAGCGATGTCGCTTGAGCGCTCAATCCACACGCGGTGAACGGTGTGACCCTTGATGTCCATGCCGAGGATGTTGCCGGCGTGGGTGCGCACTTCATCGACGGTGTCGGCGAGCTTGATGCCACCGGCCTTGCCGCGGCCTCCGACCTTGACCTGGGCCTTGACGACGACGGGGAAACCAATGCGCTCGGCAATGGCCACGGCCTCATCAACGGTCTCGGCGATGTCACCGGGTGAGACCGGGATGTCGAAGCGGGCGAAGTACTGCTTGCCTTGATATTCAAATAGGTCCACTGCTGTTTCTCCTTGCGCTGGGGGGCGCGTTATGTAATGCGTTACGAATTTACGGCGCTCTCGCGAGCATCGAGCGCGGCTTCTAGCCACGAGCCAATCTCGCTGAGGGCGGTGCCGGGGGTAAAGACCTGACCGACACCCTGGGCCTGAAGAACGGGAATGTCGGCGTCCGGAATGATGCCGCCCACGATGACCAACACGTCGCTGCGGCCGGCCGCGGCGAGCAGTTCGATCACGCGGGGCACCAAGACGAGATGTGCGCCCGACAACAGGGAGAGGCCGACGGCGTCGGCGTCTTCGTCCACGACCGCCTGCACGACCTGCTCGGGAGTTTGGTGAAGACCGGTGTAGACCACTTCGAAGCCGGCGTCACGAAGAGCACGGGCGATAACCTTGGCCCCACGGTCATGACCGTCAAGGCCTGGCTTGGCCACTACCACTCGATACGTGCGCGTCACGTTAGGGAAGCATAATTGACGCCCCGAGAGTGAAATTCCCCCGGCCTCGACGGGTTTCAGCTCAGCGTTGATACACCTCTCGACGATGACCAATCCTCAGCACCAGTACCAGAATCTCTTGGTCGGCGATTTCGTAGATGACGCGGTAATCACCAGTGCGCACCCGCCATTCTCCGCTGCCACCCACGAGCGGGACCGCGGAGGGAGGTCGGGGGTCGTCAGACAAGAGTTCCAGCACCGCCTGGATTCGCCTTTTCGCGTCCGGCGTCATCTTTTTGAGTTGCCGCACCGCCGCCGGCGTCAGGGATACCTGGTACATCAACTCAGGCCAAGATCAGCTTTGACCTCGTCCCACGGAATGGGCGCCTGGCCGGTGGCGACCATCTCGTCTCGAGCATCCTTCGCCGCACGGATGTCGGCCATTTCTTCAGCCAACTCCAGCAGATGGGCAAGATCTGATGCCCCGATAATGGCCGCCACCGGTTGTCCATGACGCGTCACGTAAATGGGTTCATGCGTGGAGCAGGCAGTATCGATGGCCTCCGACAAGTGTCGACGGGCGTCAGTAAAACTGAGGGGCGAATCGATAGTCATGTACATAATGTACCGAAATGTCCATCAATGTACAAAAAAAATGCCGGTTCTACCAACTGAATTGGTCAAACAGGGCGTCGATATCCCGTCGAAAAGCCTCGGGATCGATGGCGCCGGTCGGTGAATCACGTGTCGCAACGGTCGTTGTTGTCACGTTTTCCGACATCAAGGGCGTGAGGAGACAGAGCCGTTGCTCGCCATCGAGCAAGGTGATGTCGCCGTCGACGGGCAGGCGCTCGATGACCGCATCCACATTCTCGAGAAACTCCGCAATCTGCATCTCACGCACAAGCCTCACCATAGGTCGGCAAACCACCTTCCGCAAGAGAACTAGCGTGTTCGCGTGACGTTCGGCCAACGCCTTCGGGCTCTTCTCTCGGCGGTTCGCCCGCGCCAGTGGGTAAAGAATGGCCTCGTCGTCGTCGCCCCCGCGGCGGCGGGCGTCCTCAGCCAACGCAGCGTCGCCATTCACACCCTGGTGGCCTTCGCCGCCTTCACCGCGCTGGCGTCCTCTATCTATCTCTTTAACGATGTCCGAGATGTCGAGGCCGACCGCCTGCACCCGAAAAAGAAGTTTCGTGCCATCGCCTCAGGTGCGGTGTCGCCGAGGGTGGCCATCACTCTCGGCATCGCGCTGCTCGCCGCGAGTTTCCTGGTGCCGGTGCTCTTTCTTCACCAGATCACGGGTCTGGTGGTGGTCCTCGCGATTTACGCCGGTATCCAACTCTTCTACGTTCTCGGTGGCAAGGAACTGCCCGTCCTGGAACTCGCCATGGTGGCCTCGGGCTTCTTGCTGCGCTCCATTGCCGGTGCGGAGGCCAGCCACCTCTACGTCTCGTCGTGGTTTCTCGTCGTCATCAGTTTCGGGGCGCTCTTTCTCGTCGTCGGCAAGCGCTTCGCCGAAGTGAAGCTTCTCGACAGTGGTGCTCGCGCACATCGCAAGGTGCTCGGCGACTACAGCGAACACTTTTTACGCTCCGCGCTCACCTTGGCGGCCGGCGTCACCGTCACGGCGTATTGCCTCTGGGCCTTCGACTCGTCAATCACCGGTTTGTCCTCCGTGCACCACGAGGCGGCCGCGATTCGCCTCACCGTGATTCCCGTCGTGCTCGCGATCTTGCACATTCTCCGCTTGCTGGAAAATGGTGAGGGAGGCGCACCGGAAGACCTCGTGCTCAATGACCGAATCTTCCAAGCCTTGGGCTTCGCGTGGGCCATTTGTTTCGCGATAGGAATCTACGGATGAGTACAGAACTTCTCGCGGGCTGGGGCCGCACGGCCCCCGCACGAGCCGAGCGACGATCCCCCAGCAGCGTCGAGGACGTCCAGGCGGCCTTTGCCGAAAAGCGACCCGTCATCGGTCGTGGCCTCGGTCGTAGTTATGGCGACCCCGCCCAAGTCAGCGGTGGCCTCGTTCTTGATAACCGAAGCCTCAGCGAGGTGCACCACTTTGACGCCGCCACCGGAGTGATCACCGCGGGCGCCGGCCTCTCCCTCGACGATCTCCTTCGCATCACCATGCCGAAGGGCTGGTTTGTGCCCGTCACTCCCGGTACTCGCCAGGTCACTCTGGCCGGCGCGGTGGCGGCTGACGTGCACGGCAAGAATCACCACGTCGACGGCTCCTTTGGCCAGCACGTGCTGCGCCTCACCTTGGTCACTCCGAGTGGCGTTTACGAGATCACTCCGAGCAGCGACCCCGAGCTTTTTTGGGCCACCGTCGGCGGCATGGGCCTCACCGGTTTCATTACCCACGTCACAGTGCAGCTCATCCCCATCGAGACCGACAAGGTGCTCGTCGACACTCGTCGCGTTAATTCGCTCGATGAGGTCATGCGCGAACTCAAAGAGTCCGACGCCACGCACCGTTACTCCGTGGCCTGGGTGGACTGCATGACCACCGGCCGCCACATGGGCCGCGGCATCATCACGCGGGGCGAGCACGCCCGC
>CAISIU010000074.1 GCA_903885505.1 uncultured Actinomycetes bacterium
GCCATCACGGGATTCATCGTTCCGGCCGATCGGCTCGGCGTCTCGCGACCGCGCGTCGACCGCAAGATGGGCGTCAAGGGTATTGACACGGGTGAAGTGGTCTTTGACAACGTGAAGCTTGGGCCCGACGATGTCATTGGCGCCGTCGGTGGTTTCCGTCTCGCCATGATGGGTCTGAATGCCATGCGTCCCATCGTGGCCGCTCGTGGTATCGGTCTCGCCGAAGGTGCCCTCATGTACGCCACGGAGTACGTCAAGAATCGTGCGGCCTTCGGCAGCACCATCGCTCAGATGCAAGGCATCCAGTGGGAAATCGCGAAGTGCGCCACGGAAATCGAAGCCGCCCGCTTGCTGACCTATCGAGCCGCCTGGCTCGCGGACCAGGGCAAGTTCACCAAGGAATTCGTTCCCATGCTCTCGATGTGCAAGTACTACGCCGCCGAAGTCGCGGTGAAGGCATCGGGACTGGCCGTCCAGCTCTTGGGGGCGGCGGGGTACATGGAAGATCACCCGACTGAGCAGTGGTATCGAGACGCGCGTCAGCTCACCATCGTGGAGGGCACTAGCCAAGTGCAGCTCGGCCTCATCGCCAAGGGTGTCTTGGGCCACGACATGTGGTGGGACTAAGTGTCGGAGTTTGTGAACTCGGCGCTGCTCCAGCGATTGGTCAATGGCGCCGAACTGAGTCGAACCGAAGCGCAGAGCGCTTTGGCCGACATCTTGACGGGTTCCGTCGACCCACTTCTCATCGCGTCATTCGTTACGTCGCTGACCACGCGAAACGTCACCGCGGAGGAAATGACGGGATTTGTCGACGCCATGATGGCCGTGTCGACTCGCGTCGACGTTCCTGACAGCGCCATTGACATCGTGGGCACGGGCGGGGACCTCAGCCACAGCGTGAATGTTTCCACGATGGCCGCTCTCACGGTGGCGGGCGCGGGCGTACCGGTTGCCAAGCATGGGAATCGCGCCGCGTCGTCGTCGGTCGGTACCGCCGACGTGCTCGAAGGGCTAGGCCTCGTTCTCGAGCAATCGCCCGAGACGGTGCGTCGCAGTATCGACGAGTGCAACTTCGGATTCTGCTTCGCGCCGGTCTTTCATCCGGCGCTTCGTCATCTGGCGCCCATTCGTCGCACCTTGGGTTTTCGCACGGTCTTCAACTTCCTGGGGCCCCTCGCGTCACCCGCTCAGGTGCGCCGTGGTCTCTTTGGAGTCTCCGATAACACCGCGCTGGAGCGCATGGCTCACGTTTTGCGATCGCGAGGCGTCATCGACGCGCTGTGCGTGTATTCGGATGACGGTCTCGACGAGATTTCGGTCGGATCCCCGTCGACCTGGGTTCGGATTATCGATGGGGAGATACGCACCGAACGCTTTGATCCTGCGTCGGTGAACATGTCGCATTCGGTAGCCGATATTCGCGGCGGTGACCTCGCGACCAATGTGCGTGCCGTGGAGGAATACCTGGCGGGCAAAGAAGGCGCCGTTGCCGACATCGTGTCGGTGAATGCCGCCGCTGCTCTCATTGTTGCGGGCGTCGCGAGTTCTATGGCCGACGGCATCGAGATTTCTCGGGATTCGATTCGATCGGGCCGCGCGGGCGACGTGTTGTCCCACGCCGTCGCAGCATCACGCACGGCCTCGTAGTCGCGCTGCGATAGCGTCTCGGCATGTCTGGACCGCTGTCGGGAATTCGCATTGTGGAACTGGCCGGAATCGGCCCCTCGCCTTACGGAGCAATGTTGCTCGCCGACCTCGGCGCCACGGTCATTCGCCTCGAACGAGGAGTGGACGACGCTCCCGCGACGGCTCACTTTGACGTACTCAATCGCTCTCGACCGTCCGTGGCGGTAGACCTCAAGTCGCCCGCGGGCGTGGAATTGGTCCGCGAACTGGTAGCCAGCGCTGACGCGCTCATTGAAGGTTTTCGACCGGGTGTCGCCGAGCGTCTCGGCGTCGGTCCCGACGACCTTCTCGCCATCAATCCTCGACTCGTCTACGGACGGATGACGGGTTGGGGTCAAGAGGGGCCCCTCGCTCAACGCGCCGGCCACGACATTAACTACATCGCTCTCTCGGGAGCTCTGTGGTCGATTGGACGTGAAGGTGAGCGTCCGGTTCCACCGCTCAACTTGGTGGGTGACTTCGGTGGCGGCGGGCTCATTCTCGCCTTTGGACTCCTCGCCGCAATCTTGTCGGCTCGTACCACGGGACAGGGTCAAGTGGTGGACGCTGCGATGGTGGATGGCTCAGCATCGCTCATGGCGATGACGTATTCGTTCATGGGTGCAGGTTTTTGGCGTGAGGAGCGCGGCACCAACATTCTCGATACCGGTGCGCCCTTTTACGACGTCTATGACACTGCCGACGGGCGCTACGTAGCGGTCGGCGCCATCGAGCCGCAGTTCTACAAAGAGTTACTCGATGGCCTCGAGCTCGACCCGAGCACCTTGCCCCCGCAGATGAGCCGTGACAGTTGGCCCCAGCTTCGTGAGATTTTCGCAGCGCGATTCGTGACGAAGACTCGCGACGAGTGGGAAGCGATTTTCATAGACCGAGATGCCTGCGTCACGCCCGTGCTGTCGCCCAGTGAGGCGGTGGCCTACGGCCACAATGCTCAGCGTGGCACTTTTGTCACGCAACCGGTAGCCCAGCCCGCTCCCGTCCCGCGCTTCTCGGTGACGCCGGGTGCCATCTCATCGCCACCTCTTGCTCCCGGATCGCAAACCACGACGGGTCTCACGTCGTGGGGCCTCTCGCCCGAGGCGATCGCGGACTTTCGCGAGCGCGGCGCGTTTGGCGCTAGACCGTAACGACGGGGCAGGTCAGAGTGCGGGTAATCCCGCCCACTTGCTGCAGCGAGGCAATAACGTTCTGCCCCAGCGCATCGAGGCTCTCCGCCCCGCAGCGCACGATGACGTCGTAGGGACCGGTGATCTCGTTGGCCTCGGTCACTCCCGTCACGGTGCGAGCGGCGCGTACCACGTCGGCGGCCTTTCCTACTTCAGTCTGAATCAAGATGTAGGCGGTGACGGACATGTCGCTCCCTCGTTGGCGCTCTTGCCATTGTGCCACCGCGAAGGCCCGCGCGCTAGGACAAGGACCAAAAAGTCGGACCGCCACCGCGGCTCCCACCAATGTGCCACTGGTGACAGACGGGGCATCGATAGGCGTCGAGTTCAACGCGGTCTCGCGACCAGGCCGCTTGGGCAGCCTGTTGCGCTTCCGCTTGCGTTCGGTATTGCTGCTTGGGGCTGCCATCGACTTTGACGTGACTGTTGACGGAGGGCGGACGTTCAGTGTCGTTTCGGGGTCGTCGAGGTCGCCGCGCCATGTGCGTAGGTTACCGAGCCACCTTCTAGCCTTGTCCAGGTGACCATGATTCCCGACACCATCGAGCAAATTGTCACGACCCCACGGGTCGACGACGGTGATCACGAGCGCTTCACCCACATTGTTCTCGAGGGTTTTCACACGGGCGACGACGAGGATGAGGGCGAATTCGTCTCGGTCGGCAACTCCGTGGTCGAAGGGATGATTAATCAAACACCCGTGAAGGCGCTGTGCGGCAAGATTTGGGTGCCGGGCCGTGACCCGGGGAAATATCCGGTGTGCCCGACCTGCAAGGAAATAGCTATCTCGCTCGGGTGGAGTGTTCCTGGCGCTTAGGGACGCAGGCGTTCCTCAAAGAACGTCATGACCTGCTCGAGGGCTTGCTGAGTGGGTGATTCGGGGTTGGTGCCGAGATCTTCGGTCAAGACCGAATGCGCATCGGGTCGGTATCCCCACGGATTGGTCTGCGAGGAGTCAATTTCGATCCCGATAAATCCGTCACCGAGCTCCTCGCGAAGACGCGCGAA
>CAISIU010000075.1 GCA_903885505.1 uncultured Actinomycetes bacterium
CTCTCACCCTCGCCGCCAGCAACTTCGAGATTTTCCGAGCCCGCTTTGGCCGACGCACCCGCGACGAGGTGCGGGCGATGTCCTGGTCACGCGATCCCGAGGACTGTCTCGATAAGTACTTCATCTTCGGGGTGGCCGAGCAGTCGTTGCACGAACTCAGTCTCTCGATCTAGGTGCCTCGGCAGAGCTGCAACGAGGGAAAGACGGGCACTCTCGCCACTCTCGCCGCGGACGGTGAGTGCAGAGTCTTTGTGACTTTATAGAGCGACACCAATCGATCGACGTAGACGAGACGCAGAGATCTCGAGCGAATCGCGTCGTCTACCAGGGCGCGGAAGCGCCGAATCGGTGGATGCGGGCAAGGAGAATGACCGACGACCACCCAGCCCACGTGAGCGAGGTCATCACGCGCATCGAGGCGCAGCGCCGCGACGGGTAGGTAGGGGAGGTATTCGGTGAGGTAGACCTCATCCATCGCTCCGACAAGGACGAGGGCGGTGGAATTCCCGCGAATCTCCGCCACTCGTTGTGGCCCGATGGGTTGCAGAGTGAGCACTCGTGTGGTCTGCTCGACACAGGGAATGGCGAGTCCCACCATCGCGACGCTGGCGAGCGAAATGGCGAGCGATCGCGGGAGCGCGAGCCGGGAAGTGCGCTGCGCTAACTCGTAGCCACCGATGCTCGCCACCATCACCACCGGGGCCACCCACATCACCCAGTAGTGCGAGAGGGCCATCCCTTCGATGGCGCAAAAGAAGATCACCGGCGCGACGAGCGAACTAGCGATGAACCAGATGCGGCGTCCAGCGACGAACAGGGCGAGGAGAATCACAATGACGAAAGTCACCGATAACGCGGGCCCGATGCCCCGCTGCGCAAACCAGAAGTTGGCCCACCAGGCGGGGTGACGGGTGAGTTGTCCCGCGACGCCCACCAGGTGACCTGCCCCAGAGTGGTCTTTTTGAAAACGCCATAGGTAGTGAACGCGCGTGGCGACGTGGCCCAGCGGGACGAACGAGAGCTCGGTGACCACGACCGCGAGGACCGTTGCCGTCGCCGCCTGCGTTACCACTGACCATCGACGATGTCGATCTCTCGCGGCACTCACCACAATGAAGAGCACGGGGCCGACGAGGGCGAGGCCCGCGGGCTCCTTGCAGGCCACCGCCAGTCCGCCGCTCACGCCCGTGGCGATCACCCAACGCCAGGACCGAGAAGTCGCGGTGAACCATTGCCAGCAGAAAATCAGGCTGAGCACCATGAAGAAGGTCGCGGGTGTATCGAGCATGGCGGCTCGACTAAACCGAGTGACGTCGGGATACACCGACATCGGCATCGTGCCATACAAGGTCGCTGCCGCCAGTCCCCACCACTTGGTGGTGAGACGTGACACCCCGATGCCTATAGTCAGAGCCGTCGCGAGAGAAAAGAGGGCGCAGGTCAGCCGAGCGGCGCTCAGGCTGGGGTGCCCCACGAGGGCCTGTGCGGCGCCCATGAAGAATTTGGCGAGCGGTGTGTGTTCGCCGTTCGACGCGGGCAAGGTTCGAAGCGACGCCGGCAAGGAGTTCCAGTGCCAATAGTTCCAGCTGACTCGCTGGTAGCCCCATTCATCGGGTAACGCCGGTGCGTCCGCGAGGCGCCAGAGATTCACGATGGCCGACCAGACACCCGCCAATGCCACCGCGACCATAAAGAAGACGTCGGATCGCCGGCGAATCACCGCGCCACCCTACGGCACTACCCTCCCCGCGTGGCGTTAGCGAGCCGGCACGGTGGCGGTGAACACCACGGTTCGCGCGGGAGCGTCGTCGTCACCGGCAATTAGCCACGTGGCCCGTCGCGCCCCGGATGAGCCCGCGGTAAAGACCACCGTGAGCGTGATGCGCGCGTGAGGGGCAATCACCGTGCCGACGGGCAAGGTGCTGATTGCGCGGAACGAACCCGTGGGGGGCACACTGCGGGTGATGGTGAGCGGGGTGTTGCCGTTATTGATGACGTTGACGGACATGGTGGCCTGTCGGCCGAGAGCCACGGTGCCGGCCGACACGTTGAGTGACGACAGCACGAGCACGGGGCCCGGCGTCGCCGAACCCGTCACGGGAATGTCAATGCTGCCAATGGAGGTGGTCACGTGCAGCACGTCACTACAGGAATGGCTGAAGTCCCCCGAGGTGCCCGGAGGATAGAAGGTCACTCGAGCGGTTACCGACGCCCCGGGGTTGAGCGAACCCTGTCGAGAGAGGGTGACCGCGAAGGCCGAGGTGGACAGTGACGCACCAGTGATGTTGAACGCGGTGGGTCCGGTATTGGTCACCGTGGTGGTC
>CAISIU010000076.1 GCA_903885505.1 uncultured Actinomycetes bacterium
AGTTCGCGGTGCGATCCCGCCTCGACGATGCCGCCGTGGTCGACCACCACGATGCGGTCGGCACGCTGAGCGGTCGTGAGGCGGTGGGCGATCAAGATGGCGGTGCGGCCTTCCAAGATGCGGTCCAGCGCACGTTCGATGACCGTCTCACTTTGAAGGTCGAGCGAGCTCGTGGCTTCGTCGAGGACCAGGACGCGAGGGCGAGCCAAGAATGCACGACCGAGAGCGAGTAACTGACGTTCTCCAGCGGAGAGTGTTTGGCCGCGTTCGTGCACCACGGTGTCAAGGCCGCGTGGCAAACGCGTCACGAGGTCGCGAAGGCCCACGAGGTCAACGGCTTCATCGATTTCCTCATCGGTGGCCTCAGGTCGACCGAAGCGAAGGTTGCTGCGCAGGGTGCCGGCAAATAAGAAGGGCTCCTGGGGCACGACGCCGAGTTGCGAGCGCAGCGAGTGCAAGGTCACGTCACGTAGATCATGTCCGTCCAGCAAAATGGCGCCGTCCGTGGGGTCGTAAAAGCGAGTCGCGAGCTTCGCCAGGGTGGACTTACCCGCGCCGGTCGGTCCGACGAAGGCAACCGATTGGCCCGGTTCGATGGTCAAGGTGACATTCGACAGCACCGGTCGCGCCGGGTCGTAGCCGAAGGTGACGTTGCGGAATTCAAAGCGACCGTCGATGCGCGGCAAAACGTCGGCATTCGGCTTTTCGTCCACCGAGGGGTGCATGGCCAACAACTCACGGAGCTTGATGATGGATGAGCGGCCTTGCTGCAGCAAGTTGTACTGCTGCACCAACAACTGAATGGGTCCAAAGAATCGATTCAGGTAGAGGAAGAACGCAATCAACACACCGACGCTCATACGGTGTGAAATCACCATGGAACCGCCAATACCCAGGAGCAGCCCCTGGCCCAAAATTCCAATCGCAATGGTGGCGGGGCCGTAGGTGGCGTTGATGCGCCCGGTGTACATGTTGGTGTCGCGGTAGTTGCCCACCACGTTTCGGTGATTGATGATATTGAAGCGCTGGCGGTTGTTTGCGGTGACGACGCGGATGCCGTAAAGGGACTCGGACAGATCAGACAGCACGCCCGCGATGGCATCGCGACTGCGCACGTATCCCGCTTCGCTGCGGCGGTGGAACCACAAGGTGAGCAGGGTCAAGATGGGCACCACAAGAACCAGCGTCCACAGGGCCAACGTGACGTTCATGGAGAACATCACGGCGATGATGATGAGCATCGTCAGACCTTGCTGAGCAAAAGTCGTGATCCCATCTTGCAGGAGCTGCTGAAGATTTTCGATGTCGCTGGTCATGCGGCTCATCAAGACGCCGACCTTCTCGTCGGTGAAAAAGTCCAGGCTGAGACGCTGCAAGTGAGTGAACACCAGAACTCTCAAGTCGCGCATGATGTAACTGGCGAGTTTGCCCTGCACCACGGCGGAAATGCGTTGGGTGATGACCGTCGAGACCGCCGATGCGAGATAGGCCGTGGCGCACCACAGCACGATGTCGAGGTGGTAATTGCCGGCAATCATGCCGTGGTCAATGGCAATCGACACCAGGGCCGGGCCGACTTGACCAAAGAGGGCAATCAAAATCGTGAGCAGCGAGCCCCATACGAAGAGGCCCATGTGTCGAGACAGCAAGAGCGGCAAGGTGAGGCGACGCGACTCATCAGTCGAGGGTAGTTGAGCGAACGAAATGTCGCTGGCGGGATGCTCCGGCTCCGTCGCCAGAATCTTGTTCACGCCATTCATCAATTCGGTCGGAATGCCTCCGAAGGGAAGTCCATTGCTCGACCCAGTGTGCGGGCCGCCAAACATGCCGCCACCGCCACCGCCACCCCAGCCGCCACCCCACGCCATTACTCGGCCTCCACTGTCGTTTGGGCCAGGACTTCCGCATACAGCGGTGTCGTGGCGAGAAGTTCTTCGTGCGTCCCGGTGGCGATGACCCGGCCCTCATCGAGCAAGATGACTCGGCTCGCGAGCGCAATAGTGGAGACGCGGTGCGCGATCACCAAGGTGGTGCGGTGCGTGAGCAAGGTGCGCAGTGCCGCGTAGATCTCGGATTCGACGTGGACGTCAATGGCGCTCGTTGCGTCATCCAAAATCAAAATGGGGGGATTGACCAGCAAGGTGCGCGCAATGGCAATGCGCTGGCGTTGGCCACCCGAAAGCGTGTACCCCCGTTCACCGACCACGGTGTCGTAGCCCTCCGGCAGTTTCACGATGAATTCGTGAGCGTTCGCCGCCTTGGCCGCCGCTTCCACTTCAGCGTCGGTGGCGTCCATCTTTCCGTAGGCGATGTTGTCGCGGATGGAGACGGAAAACAGGAAGGGTTCGTCAAGTACCACACCCACCTGGTGGCGCAGACTGGTGAGCGTGAGATCAGTGACAGGGCGCCCATCGATGCGCACTTCGCCGTCACGAACGTCGTAAAAGCGCGGCAACAAGCGCGCCACCGTGGATTTGCCACAGCCCGTGCGACCCACGAGAGCGACGGTCTCGCCCGCGTTCAAGGTGGCGGTGAAGTCCACCAGGATGACGGGGTTGTCGCCGTACCCGAATCGAACGTGATCAAACTCGATGGTGCCACGAACCTCGGTGAGGTCGAAGGCGCCATTTCGCTCGGTGATGGTGGGGCGTTCGTCAAGAATTTCAAAAATACGCTCGGCGCTCGCTTTGGCACGCTGCCCCATCATGACGAGCTGTCCCAGCATCATGAAGGGCGCTTGGAGCATGAGGAGGTAGGCGTTGAACGCCAAGATGGTGCCGGTGGACGCGTGCCCGCCAATGACGAGCCATCCGCCCACTCCCAACACCAGCGAGAGGCCCAGCTGTGGAAGGTTTTGCACCCACGGGGCGTACTGACCTCGGAATTGCGCGTCCTTGATATATCCCCAGGCGACCTTTTCGGCGGCGTCGGCCAAGCGATTCACTTCAGACTCTTCTTGCGCGAAGGACTTGACGACGCGCACACCGTTGATGTTCTCGTCCACAATCGTCGCGACGTCGGCCAAGCGTGACTGGATCATCCAGGAAATGGGGAACATCATGCGGCGCATCTTGATGCCCACGAGATATAGGAAGGGCATGACCAACATGGCCACGATGGCCAGGATGGCGTTGATTGAGAGCATGAAGCCGAAAGCGACCACGCCGATAAATGACTGCACGATGATTTGGGGTGCGAAGGTGGCGTACATCTGCACCGAGCGAATGTCGCTATTGGCACGGCTGATGAGTTGGCCGGACTGAACGCGGTCGTAGAAGGAGAAGCTGAGCCACGTCATGTGCTCGTAGATCAAGTTACGAAGGTCGGACTCCAAGTTGTAGGCCGTCGTGAACATGAAGCGACGCCCGACGTAGCCGGTGGCACCCGCAATAAGTCCCAGGATGATGATGGTGATGACATTGTGGCGTAGGACGGCGTAATGCGCGTCCCCGACTGCCGTCGAGGAGTGGTACACCACGGAGAGGTTGTCGAGGGCGCCGCGCAAAGCGTTCGGAACCACCGTTTGCACAATCAGGGACAGAAACGACAGACTGATCGCACCGGCGAAAGTGGCACGGTGGCTGATGACCACTGGCAAGATGCGTCGCCACCACGTCAGCGAGGTGTCGGCCGCAATTCGTGCGCGCGGAGCACGAAACCGAGTTTCCACTCCGACGGTCTCAAATCGCCCATTCGCTCGATTTTCCATGTCGTAAGTCGAGGCCGTAGTCACTGGGTCAACCCTAGTGGTGCGCCATTTCGGGTCGCCCGAGTCCTAACCTCGGAGGCATGGCTCGACTTAACGTTATTAACCACCCCCTTGTCTCGGAACACGTTCGCTCGCTGCGTGACAAGAAGACGACCAACGCTGATTTTCTGCGCCTGGCTGGCGAAATCTCTCGTTTCTTGGCCTACGAAGCATTTCGTGATGCCCCTACCGTGGCGACCACGGTCGACACTCCCGTTGTTGATGGCGCCCCAGCGCTCGCCATGGAGCGCGAATACGTCATTGTGCCTATCCTGCGCGCTGGCCTCGGAATGAGCCCCGCGGTACAGGCCGTCTTGCCACGCCACCGCGTCTGCCTCGTGGGACTTCGTCGCAACGAGGAGACCCTGCAGCCCGACGTGTATCTCGACGGCTTGCCCGCCGACCTCACGGGTCAGTCTGTTGTGCTCGTTGACCCCATGCTCGCGACGGGTGGCTCGTTGGTCTGTGTGCTCGACATGCTGCGCGACCGAGGTGCTCGTGACGTCACCGTTCTCTGCCTGATCGCCGCGCAGCCGGGCGTGGAATTCGTTCATGAGCGCCACCCCGACGCCTACATCGTGGCGGCGGCTCTTGACTCGCGTCTCAATGAGGTGGGTTACATCGTGCCGGGCCTCGGCGACGCGGGCGACCGACTGTTTGGTCTACCCGTTCGCTAGAGGCCGATGTCCTCGTGCCAGAGCTCGGGGTGTTCGTGAATGAAGTCGCCGAGCAAGGTGGTGCACTCCTCGTCATCGAGGACGATGATCTCGACACCGAGTTCCTCGAGCCAGTCGTGTCCGCCATGAAAGGTCGCGGCTTCGCCAATGACCACCGCACCAATGTTGAACTGGCGTACAAGTCCGGAGCAGTACCAGCACGGTGACAGCGTCGTCACCATGACGGTGGAGCCGTAGTCGCGGCGACGTCCCGCCCGGCGAAAGGCATCGGTTTCGGCGTGAATAGACGCGTCGTTTTCCTGAACGCGGCGATTGTGGCCGGAGCCGAGCAGCTCTCCCTCTCGGGTGAAAAGTGCGGCGCCAATGGGGATGCCGCCCTCGGCGAGACCTTGACGGGCTTCGTTTAGCGCCGTGGCCAACATGCGTTCGGCAAGGTCGCGGGACAAGGGGGGTCGAGACGTGCTGTTCATGCCACTCAGTATGCTCCGCGTCGTGACTCACACTCGGTACCGCACCACCGTCGGCTCGCAGGAAGTCTCTCTGCCTATCGCGGACTTGACGGAGGATTTGGCGCTCGCGCTGCTCATTACGGTCGATATGGGAGTGTCGTTCATGGATACGGCGGGTCGAGAGCTGGCCGACATTCTGCGGCCCTTACAGCCCGACATCGTGGTCACGATTGCGGCCATGGGAATTCCCGTTGTTCACGAGGTCAGTCGACACCTGGGCATCGACCAC
This sequence comes from uncultured Actinomycetes bacterium, assembly GCA_903885505.1. Classification (GTDB taxonomy): domain Bacteria; phylum Actinomycetota; class Acidimicrobiia; order Acidimicrobiales; family RAAP-2; genus RAAP-2. The sequence continues at coordinate 5,164 of CAISIU010000076.1, forward strand.
TACGGGGTCTTGCACAAGACCCCCAAGATTCACTTGGCGGATGCCGAAAGCGAACCGGTTCGCTCCATCACCACCGCCACAGAGCAAGTGTTGATGTTTGATTCGGCGCGCATCGACACCATTCGCGGCAAGCGCGTGGCGCTAGTTGATGACGTGGTCTCGACCGGCGCCTCGACCGGCGCGTCACTGCGCTTGCTTCGTCGACTCGGTGCCGAGGTCGTGGCGATCGGGGCCCTGGTGACGGAAGCGGCTATTTGGAAATCAGCCCTCGGGGACGATGCGGCGCTGGTGCACGCTCTCGGAGAGATTCCGGTCTTTCGCAAGAACTCTGACGGCACGTATCGCGAGGACTGGGAAGGCTAAATCTGCTCTCTCATCACGACGGCCCCTCGGAGCGAACTCCGAGGGGCCGTCGTGCGAAGCGAATTGCGTTATTGCGTCAACGTGGCGAGAGTGGCGTTTTGACGTCGGACGTATCCCGTGATTAGTTCGAGGCCGAGATACACCAGAGCAGCGGCGCCCATGCCAAAGAAAACGGAGAGATCCGCTCCACCAAACCATCCGGCTTGCCCACACGCGGCGGCGGCGGAGCCGTCGCAATAAAAGGCGCCGAAGTGGTTTGAAAAGGGCGTCATCCAGTGCATGGGGAAGTTGACCGGTGGCGGCGCCTTCGAGAAGGCGGTCGTGGCCGAGATGAGGCCAACGACAAAGGCAATCAAGGCGTTGATGTTGAAGCCACCGATGCCCCAATACAGGCCGCCCTTATCCGTGCGCTGCAGTTCGGCGGCGTGGAGGCGACGACGGCGAAGTAACCAGTCCACGATGAAGATGGCGAACCACGGCGCGATCCACACGATGATGACTCCCACGAAGTCCTTCATGTAGAGAGCGAAGGTGGAGGTGAAGGTCGCCCAGGTGGTCAAGATGCCCGCAATGACGCTGTCGAGCAAAACCGCTTGGTAACGCTTGAGGGGTAGGCCCAGGGCTTGAATCGACACGCCCGAGGAGTACAGGTCCAACGAGTTGATGCCGAACAATTGGACAATCGCGAACAGCAAGAAGATGACCACAAACCAGCTCGGCAAACCGTGCTGGTGATAGAGGGCCGAGAAGGGATTGGCGGAGTTCCACACGGTGGTGTCCGACAAGAACGAGAAGGCGAGGGCCCCCAAGATCATCATCACCATTTCGGGTAGCGCGGTTCCGAGGAAGATCCATCCAATGACCGAAATCGGTCGCGCATCTTCCTTGAGGTAGCGGGAGTAGTCGTTGCCGCACTCGGTCCAGCCAAGTCCGGACAGGGCGATGACGAAGGCCAATCCGGCCGTCCAAATTTCCCATCCGTGGGCAAAGGCGTAGACGTGCGTCGGGTGAGCGTGGCGACTTTCGAAGATTGCGAACACCACGAAGATCGCCACGAAGGGGATGATCAGTGCGCGTAGAACCTTCACCATGGTGGCGTGACCAAGGTAGGGCAGCACCGCCTGCACCGACGTCGCGGCAATGACCGCAATCACCTTTTCGCTATTCGTGACGTGCACCCCGGCATATTGCAGCAAGATCACGACAGCGCCGACAATCAAAATGAGGCCCTCGGTTTCGAAGCCCAACTGAGTGATCCAGTTGAAGAACGAGACGATGCGACTACCACGAGTGCCGAACGCGGCCCGGCTCGAGGTGAATGCGGTGGTTCCGGTTTGCGGTCCCTGCAGTGAGGCAACGCCCAAGAGCAAGAACGACAGATTGCCGAGCACGATGAGGATGACGGCGTTCCAGAAGCTAAAACCGAACCCCATGAGTAGTGCGCCGTAGATGAAGTACTCCACGTTGATGGAGGAGCCCGCCCACATGGCCGCAATATTGCGGGGAGTGGCCCAACGTTCACTTGGTGCGATGTAATCAATTCCGTGTTGCTCGACGTGGAACGCTTGGTCCTCGATCGGCAACGATGACTCAATGGTCATGGTGACTCCTCCCAATTTGCTTAGACCGGTGGCGTGAGGTGCCCGACCGATACGGCCAGTATGGCTAACGGATGGCTCGTAAGAAAGTTTCCCGCGGATAGCCTTATCGGCCTTATGGATTCTTCACTCGTACGCGCCGACCATCTCGTGAAGCGCTACGGCCAGTTCGAGGCGGTGAGCGGCATCTCCTTCTCCATCGAGAAGGGTGAGACCTTCGGTTTTCTTGGCCCCAATGGCGCCGGAAAGACGTCCACCATGAAAATGGTCTCGAGCGTCGCGGCGCCGACCTCAGGCAGTCTCTCCATTTTTGGAATGGACCCCCAGCGAGACGGCGCTGCCGTGCGCTCTCGTCTCGGCGTCGTCACCCAAGAGGATTCGCTCGAGAGCGAGCTCACGGTCTTGGACAACCTGTACATCTTCGGTCGCTACCACGGCCTGCCGCGCGCGGTAATTCGTGAGCGCAGTGCGGAGCTGCTCGAGTTTGCGCAGCTCACGGATAAGAAAGACGAAAAGATTGACGCCTTGTCGGGTGGTATGAAGCGCCGACTGACGATTGCGCGCTCACTCATCAACAAGCCGGAACTCGTGATTTTGGATGAGCCCACCACGGGTCTCGACCCGCAGGCGAGGCACTTGCTCTGGGAGCGCCTCTATCGCCTTAAGAGCGATGGGGTCACCTTGGTGATTACCACGCACTACATGGACGAGGCCGAACAACTGTGTGATCGGTTGGTCATCATGGACAAGGGCCTCATCGTGGCCGAGGGTTCACCACGAGAACTCATTTCATCACACAGTTCGCGCGAAGTTCTCGAACTTCGTTTTGGTGTCAACGATCACGCGACACATAGTGACCGTCTGCGTCCCTTCGCCGATCGCCTCGAGATATTGCCGGACCGGTCTTTGCTCTACGTTCACGACGGCGATGCCACCTTGGCAGCCATTCACGCGGCCGGCATCATGCCGGAAAGCGCACTGGTTCGTCGAGCGTCACTCGAAGATGTTTTTCTCCGACTGACCGGTCGGACCCTGGTCGACTAATGACGATGGTTGCTCCCGCGCGCATGCTGTGGTCTCGCTACTTCATGACGGAAATGAAGCGTTATCAGCGCACGTGGCGGGCCAGCACGATGTCGAACATTTTGTATCCGGTGCTGTACCTCGCGTCCATGGGCCTTGGCGTCGGACACCTG
>CAISIU010000077.1 GCA_903885505.1 uncultured Actinomycetes bacterium
CCTACTTGTTGGTCGACGCCGCCCGCGGCGATCGGATGATGGGATCGGGCTGGTGGTACCCGACGACGCAGTCCGGCGGCGACCTGTCGTCGTACAGCGTGATTCCCGGTGTGGAGTTCACGGGCGTGGCCCAGTTGAACGCTCCGGCGGATGTTGACGGACCGGTCTACCTCTTCTCTCATGGCCGAAGCGGCTTCCACGGCGCCTACACGCAATTAGCTGAAGGCCTCGCCGCTCGTGGCGCTCACGTCGTCATTGTGGACCACCCTGGCGACACCATGGCCGACTGGGCTCTCGGCATCGCTGTTGATGACGCCACGAACGAACGTCAGCGTCTCGAAGACATGGAATTCATTGTGTCGTCCATGCTGGACGGCAACGAGGGCCTCCCCGCACTCGCCGGTCGCGAGTTGTGGCTGGGTGGTCACTCCTACGGTGCATACTCGGCCCTCGGCTCCGCGCCCTCGCTCGGTCAGCGAACCGATCTGCGCGGCATCGTGGTTCTCGAGCCCTACCTGCGTCCGCTCACCGGTGAGCAGCTGACGGCCATCGCCGTCTCCACCACCGTGATTTCCGGCGATCGTGATATCACGACGCCAGCGGATGTTGACCCACCGCACGCCGCGGCGCACATGAGCGAGGAATTTCTCGCGGTCGAAATCTTCGAGAACATCGGCCACCAAGGCTGCAGTGATGTCGGCCTCTATTTAGAGCGCCTCGACCAATACTCCGATTTGCCGCAACTCGTCGTGGACTACTTGACGTCGATGGCGCCGGACATCACTGGCACGGCCGGTGACCCGTGGCGTCCGGCGGTTGAGCGACACGTGTCGCGCGTCGCCGAACTCATCGGCCTTTAACCCAGGCGACGAAAGAAGTCGTCGGGCGCGACGACATCGTCACGCGTCAACTCACTGATCGAGGACTTGCCAAGGCCATAGAGTGTCGCATCGGTGCCGGAGCGCAAGATATCCAAGACGTTCTCAACGCCGGCTTGACCATTGGCCGCGAGACCCCAGAGATACGCACGGCCAATCATGACGGCCTTGGCGCCGAGAGCGAGTGCCTTCACGACATCACTGCCACGGCGCACGCCACCATCGAGCACCACTTCAATCTGGTCACCGACCGACTCGGCGATGTGGGGCAGCATGCGAATGGGCGCGGGTGTGGAGTCCAGGTTGTTGCCGCCGTGATTTGAGACCGACAAGGTGGTGGCGCCCAGGTCCACGACGCGCTTGGCGTCATCCACTCGTCCGACGCCCTTCACCATGAAGGGCCCTTCCCACTGGGAACGCAGCCAGGCGAGGTCTTCCCAGGTCGCGGGAGCGGATTGCATCCATTCGTAGTACGCACCGAAGAAAGTCGGGGGCTGAGTGCCCGGTGCGGCCATATTGGGCGTGGTGAGGTCGGGCAAGTGGCCGCTCTTGGCGAACTGCCAGAACCACTTCGGCCGTGACAAGGCCTCGGGGGCCAACTTGATCATGGACTTAAGGTCCAACTTTTCCGGAATCCAGGGGCTGCCCCAGTCACGACCATTGGAGAACGACCAGTCCAAGGTGACGATGATGCCCTTGGCTCCGGCGGCCTTCGCACGCTCGAGGCGCTGGACCATAACGTCGCGGCCCCCCGACCAGTACATCTGGAAGAAGACTTGCGAGTTAACCGCGCACACGTCCTCGATTGGCTTGCTCGCAAAAGACGACAGGCCCATCGGCAGGCCACGGTTCGCGGCCGCTCGAGCAACTGCCACCTCACCATCGGGGTGAACAGCCTGCACACCGGTGGGAGAAATGATGACGGGAAAGGGCAGTTCGCAACCCATCACCGAGGTGGTGAGATCGCGAGTCGATGAGAGTCCGGCGATGTGTGGCGAGAGACCTAGTTGGTCAAAGCTCGACAGGTTGTCCTGGAGGGAGATGCCCTTTTCGGCTCCGGCAATCAGGGCGCCGTAGACCGACTTGGGGAGTCGCTTCTGGGCACGCTTCTGTGCGATTGCCACTGTTTCAAACCAACTATTTGCCATGGCTCTCCTGTGTCGGCTGAGGTTATCGCTTATCGGGTGGCAACGACGCGGAAGCCCTCGGCGAGGCGACCCTTCTCGAGGCCCGCCTTCTTAGCCGTGAGCTTGCTCCAGTTGCGCAGCAAGTCGGTCGGATCAAAGTCCTCGCCCAACTGCGACACGTGGCACTTCAGGGCGGCCAGCTTGCGCTCGAAAGCGTCCGTGGTGTCGACCACCATGGTCGGCTCGGTTGACATCACCCAGACCTCGGGAACCGTGTGGGGCTCAAATCCCTCGGCGAGAAGATCATTGAAAGAGTGCGGATTGCGACTGTCGGGGTAGACCGCACGCATCGTGGCTTCGCCGGCGGCCAAGTGGTCGGGGTGCGATGCGTAGATGCGCTCCCAATTGCGCTCCGGACTTTGACAGATCACAACGTCCGGCTTCGCGATTCGAATTACGCGACTGATCTCGCGACGCACCTTCAAGGTGGGCTCGAGCTCGCCGTCGGCAAAGCGCAGAAAGTGCAGCTCCGTGACCCCGACTTCGGCGCCGGCCGCCCGTTGCTCGCCTTCACGAATGAGGGCGCGCTGCTCACGGGTGTGCGTGGAGGCGTCACCGCCCGCATCACCGGAAGTGACGAGGCAGTACTGCACCTCGACGCCCGCCGCCGTCAGCGTGGCAATGGTGCCCGCGCAGCCGTAGTCAATGTCGTCCGGGTGTGCGGCCACCACGAGAACTCGTCGCAAGTCTTCACGAGGCGTAAAGACCGCGACCTTCGACTTCTTCTCCGACTTGCTCACAGAACTGATTCCTCCATGGTGGGCTCCCAATTCGCCAGGTCGGTGAGATGGGGGTTATTTGAGAACACTTCGACGATGGGTCGCTTGATTTCAATGCGGCGCATGATGATTTCGGCTTCCACCATCTGGTTCCACAGCAAGAGCGACACCACGACACCCGTGGAACCCGCGCGAGCGGTACGGCCGGAGCGGTGGAGATACGCCTTGTGGTCTTCCGGCGGATCAAAGTGCACGACGCAGTCCACGCCATCGATGTGCAGTCCACGCGCCGCGACGTCAGTCGCGACGAGGACGGGCAAGGCGTCGGTGGAGAAATCAGCCAGCGCCCGCTCGCGCTGCGCTTGGCGGAGGTCACCGTGAATGGCGGCGGCCTTCACGCCTTCTTTTTCCATGTCCTCAACGACTCGGTCCGCACCGCGCTTTGTGCGGCAAAAGATGATGGTTTTGTTCTGGGCCTTGCAAATGGTGGCGAGCACCTTGTTGCGGTCCATCTTGTGCACGGCGAAGAAGTGGTGCACCATCAGTGACACGGTCTGGCTGTCGGAAGCCACCTCGTGGAAGATCGGGTCATTCATGTAGCGCTTAACCAAGCGGTCAACGGCACCGTCCAAGGTGGCGGAGAACAACAAGGTTTGGTGCGGGCGGTCGGCCAAACGACGCAGTACCCACTCGACTTGGGGCATGAAGCCCATGTCCGCCATACGGTCGGCTTCGTCGAGGACGAGAATGTCGAGACCATCGACCTTGACTTCACCGCGATCGCCGAGGTCGATCAGACGTCCTGGCGTGGCGATGATGACGTCGACACCCGCACGCATCTGCTTGATCTGCTTTTCGATGTCGGCACCGCCATACACGGCAACTACGGACAGGCCCATGGCCGCGCCGAGGGTTTCAATTACTTCGAAGACTTGGACCGCGAGTTCGCGCGTCGGCAGGAGGACGAGTCCGCGCGGACGAGCCACCGGGCCCTCGTGACGGCCGTCGCGGGCATTAATTTCCGCCACTCGTTGCAGCAAGGGCAGTCCAAAGCCCAAGGTCTTGCCTGATCCCGTCTTGGCTTTGCCGCAGGTGTCGCGGCCCGCCAGGGCGTCCGCGATGGTCATGGCTTGGATGGGGAACGCCGTCACAATGCCCTGCGCCGCGAGGGCGTCGACCATAGGGGTGGCAATTCCGAGGCTCGCGAAGCTGTGCTCCGTGGCGTAGGTATCGTTCCCCGCCGTAGAGGCGGAGGGTGCGTCGGACATGAGGGTTCGTTTCCCGGTCGGACCCTGAACCGTCACACGTGAAGAAAAATGGGCCCGGATACCCGCGCGTCGCACGTGTTCCCTCCTTTATCTTACGACTGCGAAAGGAAGCACATGCGACTCGAACTTGGACAGACAGCACCGGCGTTCACCCTGACGAACGAAAACGGGGAGAAAGTGGCACTTAAGGACTATCGGGGCCAACTTGTCGTGATCTACTTCTACCCCGCTGATGACACTCCCGGCTGCACCAAAGAGGCTTGTCAGTTCAATGACGAGCTCGCTACCTTGGCGACGACAGGTGCCGTGGTCTTCGGAATCTCGCCGGACGACGCTGCATCGCACCAGAAATTTCGAGCGAAATTTGGCTTGACCTTCTCCCTCTTGTCCGACCCCACCAAGAGCACCATGGAGAAGTACGGCGCTTTTGGCGAGAAGATGATGTACGGCAAGAAGGTCACGGGCGTCATCCGCTCGACCTTTGTCGTGGGGCCGACAGGGAAAATTGAACACCTCTGGTACAACGTGCGTGCGGACGGTCACGCCGCCAAAGTTGTTGCCGCGCTGACTGCTTAGGGTCGGTTTTTCTCCTCACCGCCTGTCACCACATTGACAAATGGTGACCTTCGAGTCTCGTACGGCGCGAGAGTATCCTTGGCCAACCGAATGTTGCCGACGAGCAGGGGACACATCATGGCGCACACGTTGACACTTCCCGAGCGTCCGTCATCACCCCGTCGCGATGGCGTGACCATGGTGATCGACTCAGGCCTTCCTCTACGTGCATTTGAGGACATCGTCGAATCGTTCGCTCCCCTCATCGACTACATCAAGTTCGGCTGGGGAACGTCCGTGGTCTACCCCATGGTCGGGCGCAAGATCGAAATTCTGAA
>CAISIU010000078.1 GCA_903885505.1 uncultured Actinomycetes bacterium
ACCGGCGACGGCGATCACCGCTCGCTCTTGGCCAGTGCTCGCCACGCCCTCGAGCGGCGTTTTGGCGTGGCGGCCAAGCCGAAGGCTCTCGTGGTTCTCGACGCCATCCCTCGGACATCAAACGGCAAGGTGAAATACGACACCCTGCGTGAATTGGTCGCGATCAGCCCACGCCGCCTGACGGCTGAGTAGTCGTCCCACCATCGACCACCAGGGTCTGACCGGTGATCCACGACGCCGCGTCGGACAAGAGAAACACGATGGACTCGGCAATATCACGCACGTCCCCGAGCCGTCGAAGAGGAATCTGAGCCGCAATCTCCTCGCCGCGCTCTTCCCACAGGCCACGGGCTAATTCCGTTCGCACCAGACCGGGCGCCACCGCATTGACGCGAACGCGAGGCGCGAGTTCCCACGACAGCTGACGCGTGAGGTGAATCACCGCGGCCTTCGTCACGTTGTACCAGCCGATTCCGGGCTCGGGTCCGAGGCCACCCACCGAGGCGACATTCACGATGGCGCCGCCATGCTGGGCGAAGGCCGCGTGCCACGCCGCGCGCGAGTGATACACGATGGACGATTGATTGGTCTCCACCGTTTTGGCCATCCGGGCATCGTCGATGTCAACGAGGGGTCCGTAATAGGGGTTTGTCGCGGCGTTATTCACGAGAGCGTCAATGCGTCCAAAGTGCGCCAACGTGCTCTCCATGACGCGATCAGCATCGGCGGATCGTCCCGCGTGCGCCTCGATGGCGAGGACCTGCGAGCGAGCATCTCCGAAGCTGGCGACCGCCTCGTCCAAATTGGCCTGCTTTCGTGAGGTGAGCACGACGCGGGCACCCGACTGCACCGCCAACTGCGCGGCCGCTAATCCGATGCCGCGAGACGCTCCCGTAATGATGACGACGCGGTTATCGAGGCGTATATCCATAGCCCAAGGGTAGAAGAGGCTCACCCCTACACTGACGACATGTCGCTCCCCACCGTGTGGCCCACTTTGCGGGCTCGACAGTGCGCCGTCCTCATGGACTTTTATGAGCGCGCTTTTGGATTCACGACGACGCTGGTGGTTCAAGACGGTGACGTCGTGGCGCACGCGGAGATGACCACCCCCTTCGGATCAGGGCTCATGCTGGGCGATTACCGCGACGATTCCACGTGGTCGCTCGCCCCCGGATCGGCGGGCATCTACCTCGTGGTCAATGATGTCGATGGCTTCGTCGAGAGAGCGCTGCGTGAAGGCGCACAACTCATCGAGGCGGCTCATGAGTCTCCGCCGGGACAACGTCAAGCCACCGTGGCCGACATCGACGGCAATCTCTGGGCCGTCGGAACGTACAAAGGAACCCCCGCATGACGAATCGCCTCGCGAACTCATCTAGTCCTTATCTCCGTCAACACGGTGATAATCCCGTCGATTGGTACGAATGGGGTGCGGAAGCCTTCGCCAAGGCAGTGGAGCTCGACCGACCTATCTTCCTCTCCGTCGGGTATGCCGCATGTCACTGGTGCCACGTCATGGCCCACGAATCGTTCGAATCGCCCGACATTGCCGCGATGATTAACGATCACTTCATCCCCGTCAAGGTGGACCGCGAAGAACGCCCGGACATTGACGCCATTTACATGGCCGCCACCCAGGCCATTGGTGGCCACGGCGGCTGGCCGATGACGGTCTTTCTCACGCCCGACGCTCGTCCCTTCATGGCCGGCACCTACTACCCACCCGAGGATCGCCCCGGCCAGCCCGGTATGCCGCGCTTGCTGACCGCCATGCACGAAGCCTGGATGCACCAACGCGACACCGTGGAAGAGCAAGCCACATCCGTCGTCGAGGCCGTCGAAAGAGAGACCCGCTACATCGACCGCCTCGAGGTGGGTGCGACCGGCGCCTCGGTCAGCGATATCCGCGCGACGGTGACGCGCCAGCTCCTCGAGCGCGCCGATGCCGATGGTGGTTTTTCC
>CAISIU010000079.1 GCA_903885505.1 uncultured Actinomycetes bacterium
AGGCCTACGTCGAGGAGATCGAAAAAGATCGCCGCGAACTCTGGGACTACGTGACGGCGCGTTAAGCCTGACGAGTGAAGACGACGGTTCCCGCTTGTCGGTGCCAGTTCATGGCGTCGGCCAGCAGGCGACCCGCGATGACCGCTGGGTCATCTTGCGTCAGTCGCAGGGCCTCAGTCGGATCGACGGAGAAAAAGACGAGACCGCGAAAGCGGGCATCACTCTGCTCACTGAAAGGTCCGGCAGTGAGGGCGAGACCGCGCTCCCCCAAGGATTGAAGGTGGGCCATGTGACCCGCCTGAATCTCCTCGAGCTGTTCGTCGGTGAAATCGGGTGACTCAGGGTTCGAGGTGTAGACGAGCAATGTCGTCGTCTCAAACTCCACGGGGCGAACTACTGAGCCGCGACCAGGGAGCTAAGGGCCGCCTGCGCGCTCTCGCGCGAGGTGGCGACCTGAGCCACGCCCACCAACACGGTGGCGCTGGTGTTCTCGCCGTCGGGCGACACGTTGAGGTATCCGCCATCGACCGCCACGAAAGTCGAGCCGTCGGCCGTCTCCACGTGAACCACACCCGCCGTGACGTCGCCGACCAGCGGGGTGTGACCGGCGAGGACCGCCATCTCACCCAGCGAGGTGCGAACCACGACCATCGAGGCCGGCCCTCTAAAGAGGGCGGCCTCGGGGGTCAGGACTTCAACGTTCAGCGTGCCCATCGTTAGCTGTTCTGCAGCTCAGAGGTCTTGCGCAACACGTCTTCGGCGGCGCCGACGTTCAAGAACGCCTGCTCCGGGCAGTGGTCGAGGTCACCACGGATGAGGGCTTCGAAGCTCTCGATGGTGTCCTTGATCGGCACGTAGATGCCGTCGAGGCCGGTGAAGACCTTCGACACGAACATCGGCTGGCTGAGGAAACGCTGGATTTTGCGAGCACGCGACACGGTGACGCGGTCTTCTTCGGACAATTCGTCGAGACCCAAGATCGCGATGATGTCCTGCAGTTCCTTGTAGCGCTGGAGCACCGACTGCACCTGACGAGCGACGTCGTAGTGACGGTCACCGACGATTTCCGGCGCGAGGATGTTCGAGGTCGACGTCAGCGGGTCCACGGCGGGGTAGATACCCAGCGCGGCGATCTGACGAGAGAGCTCGGTGGTCGCGTCGAGGTGGGTAAAGGTCGTGAAGGGTGCCGGGTCGGTGTAGTCGTCCGCGGGGACGTACACGGCCTGCAGCGAGGTAATCGACTTACCCTTCGTCGAGGTGATGCGCTCCTGGAGCTCACCCATTTCGTCGGCCAAGGTCGGCTGGTAACCCACGGCACTCGGCATACGACCGAGCAGGGTGGACACTTCGGAACCGGCCTGCACGAAGCGGAAGATGTTGTCCACGAAGAGCAGCACGTCTTGGTTCTGCACGTCACGGAAGTACTCGGCCATGGTCAAGGCGGCGAGAGCAACACGGAGGCGCACGCCTGGCGGCTCGTCCATCTGGCCGTACACGAGTGCGGCCTTTTCGATAACGCCCGACTCTTGCATTTCGAGGAGCAGGTCGGTACCTTCGCGGGTGCGCTCACCCACGCCGGCGAAGACCGACACACCACCGTGCTGAGTAGCCACACGGTTAATCATTTCCATGATCAACACGGTCTTACCCACACCGGCACCTCCGAAGAGGCCGATCTTTCCACCCTGCACGTAGGGCTCGAGGAGGTCGATGACCTTGATACCGGTTTCGAACATCTGAGCGCGGGGCTCGAGCTGGTCGAAGGCCGGCGGCGCGCGGTGGATGTCCCAACGCTCGGTGACGGGGCCAATGTCGTTGGTGTCGAGGGGCTGGCCGAGCACGTTGAACACGTGACCGAGAACCGCGTCACCGACGGGCACCGAGATGCCGCGACCGGTCTGGCGCACGAGGGCACCACGGACGAGACCGTCGGTGGGCTTCATGCACACGCAGCGCACGCGACCGTCACCGATCTGCTGCGCGACTTCGGCGGTCACCGTGATGGTCTTACCATCGAGCTCGATGTCCATCTCCACGGCGTGGTTGATTTCCGGCAGCGAGTGCGGCGGGAACTCGACGTCCACCACCGGGCCGGCGATCGCGACAACGCGGCCGTGCTCCAGGTTGGTCTTTTCGGGGGCAATGGTCATTGCTTGCTCACTTTCCTGAACGGAGCGCTTCGGCGCCGCTCACGATTTCCATGATTTCGGTCGTAATTGAGTCTTGGCGCGCGCGGTTCATCACGCGCTTCAAGTTGGTGGCCAGTTCGTCGGCGTTCTCCGTCGCGGCGGCCATGGCGCGCTGCTGACTGGTGTGGAACGAGGCCGAACCTTCGAGCAGCGCGGTGAAAATCTCGCTCTCGAGGGCACGCGACGAGAGGCTGGCGAGCAGCGTCTCGACGTCAGGTTCAAACTCGGTGTAACCCGAGGCGGATGAGGTGGCACCCTCGGGCATGGCGAGCGGGAGCAGTTGGCGGGTTTCCACCTTCTGGCTCGCGGCCGTGATGTAGTGCGTCGCCACCAGAATTACCTGCTGGGATTCACCCGAGGCAAACGAGGTCGCGACGGCCTGCGCCACGTGACGGGCATCGGCGAAGGTCGGCTTGTCGGCGAAACCCACGAAGGTCTCCGCCACGTCAAAGCCGCGGAAACGTAGGTACGCTCCGGCCTTCTTACCCACACCATAAATCTGCACCTTGGTGCCCTTGGCCTTCAGTTGGGCCGCGAGACGCTCGGTCGCGCGAAGAACTGAGGAGTTATAGGCACCGGCAAGTCCACGGTCACCGACGATGGCCACGATGGTCACCGTCCCCACCTTGTCCGGCGTTGCGAGCAACTTGGACGCCACGACCGGGTCGCCCAGGGCGGCCTCGATGATGACGCGCTGCATGGCAGTGCGGTACGGACGGTTGGCGGCGATCCGAGCTTGGGCGCGGGCAATCTGTGACGCCGCGATGAGTTCCATCGCCTTGGTGATCTTTCGCGTTGCCTGCACCGACTTAATTCGTTGGCGCAATACGCGTTCTTGTCCTCCAGCCACGGGTTACCTCCTTTCCCTTCTCGTCGTTCTCGGTGACCTACGCGAAGTTCTTGATGAAACCGTTGAGGGCTTCGTCGAGAACCTTGGTGTCGGGCAGGGTGCCGGTGTTCTTGATGTGGTCGAGCAGGTCAGCCTTGGTCGAACGGAAGTTGACCAGCAACTCCTGCTCGAAGCGAGCGATGTCCTCGACGGGGATGACGTCCAAGAAGCCCTTGGTGCCGGCGTAGATCAAGACGACCTGCTCCTGCACGGGGACCGGGGCGTTCAGGCCCTGCTTCAACAGCTCGGTGAGGCGATATCCACGGTCGAGCTGCGCCTGGCTGGCCTTGTCGAGTTCGGAACCGAAGGTCGCGAAGCTTTCGAGGTCGCGGAACTGCGCGAGGTCGATCTTGAGGGTACCGGCGACCGACTTCATCGCCTTGGTCTGAGCGGCACCACCGACTCGCGACACGGAGTTACCCACGTTGATAGCGGGACGCACACCCGAGTAGAAGAGGTCGGACTCGAGGAACACCTGACCGTCGGTGATGGAAATCACGTTGGTCGGGATGTACGCCGAGATGTCACCGGCCTTGGTTTCGATGATGGGCAGAGCCGTCAGCGAACCGCCACCGAGCTCGTCGGAGAGCTTCGCCGCACGCTCGAGGAGGCGGCTGTGCAAGTAGAAGACGTCGCCCGGGTACGCCTCGCGGCCCGGCGGGCGGCGCAGCAAGAGGGAGAGCTGACGGTAGGCCTCGGCCTGCTTGGACAGGTCGTCGTACACCACGAGGGCGTGCTGACCGTTTTCCATCCAGTGCTGACCAATGGCGCAACCGGCGTAGGGGGCGAGGAACTTAAACGGTGCCGGGTCGCCCGCGGAAGCCACGACGACGACGGTGTACTCAAGGGCACCGTGGTCTTCGAGGGTCTTCACGGTCTGAGCCACCGAGGAGTTCTTCTGACCAATGGCCACGTAGATGCACTTCACGCCCTGACCCTTTTGGTTCAAGATCGTGTCGATGGCGACGGTGGTCTTACCGGTCTTACGGTCACCGATGATGAGTTCGCGCTGGCCACGGCCGATGGGGGTCATGGCGTCGATGGCCTTGATACCCGTCTGCAGCGGCTCGCCCACGGGCTGACGACCGGTGATACCGGGAGCCTGGATTTCCATACGACGGCTGATGGCGCCCTGAAGTTCACCCTTACCGTCGATGGGACGACCGAGGGCATCCACGACGCGGCCGAGGAGGGCGTCGCCAACCGGCACGGACAAGATCTGTCCGGTGGCCTTCACGACCTGCTCTTCTTCGAGACCTTCCATGCCACCGAGGATGACGGCACCGATGGTGTCTTCGTCAAGGTTCATGGCGAGGCCGAAAGTGCCGTCTTGGAACTCGAGGAGCTCGTTCACCTTCGCGGACGGGAGGCCCGAGACGCGGGCGATACCGTCGCCGACTTCCACGACGCGACCGATGCGCTCGGCACCGATGGTCGGGTTGTACTGCTGCACGTGACGACGGAGAGCCTCCGTAATGTCACTCGCGCTAATGGTCAGTTCAGACATGAGTCTTCTTCCCTTTTCCTAGTCGTTCTTTCCGAAGGTGGAACCCGTTGACGAACTCACGAGGGAGTCGCGCAGGGCACTGAGACGGCCACGGGCCGTCGCGTCGAGGCGAACGTCGCCCACCTCAACGATGATGCCGGCGAGGAGATCGCTCTTCACCGACACACGAATTTCAACCTGGTCGCCCGCAATGCCCGCGAGCGAACGGCGAACCTCGTCAGCTTCCGCCGAGGAGAGTTCCTTGGCCGACCACACACGCGCCACGCGCCACTGACGGCACTCGGCCGCGTGGTCCACGAGGTCGTCGAGCGTGCCGACGATGTCGCGAGGACGGCCACCGACCACGGCGAAGACCAGCAGGCCCAAGGAGAGGTCGGAGATCTTCCCGGCGAAGAGGTTGCGAACAATGTCGACGCGGGCATCGGCCGTGATGTCGCGGTCCACGAGGATGCCACGCAGCTCGTCGTTACTTTCGATGATGCGCGCCGCACGGAACAGTTCGTCCTCGGTGCGGTCAAGGTCAGCCGCCGTCACGTTTTCGTAGCGAGCTTCGGCGTACCCACGCACGCGCTGACGCGACTGTGACAACGAGAGAATCTCGAAGGGCACGACGCCGTCACGCTGACGAGCACCGGTCAACACCACCAGGTCGTGAAAGGCGTGGGGCACATCTTGCGCGGGGCTCACCTGTGCGGCGTAGGCCGCTAGACGAACCGCGGCGGGAGAAATCTTGGAACCGAGCACGTCACGCAGCACGGCCGCGCGAACGCGACCGATGACGGCCGTGTCGGTCAAGGCACCACGTAGGTCCTGGTGCGTTTCGGTGGTTTCGTTCAGGTCGTTCAGACCCGCAACCACGGTGGCGAGGTCCGCGTCGCTCAAGGTCTCTAGGACCGCGGCGGCGAAACCCTCAATGACGGGAAGCATTCGTTAAACCTCTAGGCCTTTACCGAACCGAGAGCGGCGACCGCTTCGCGGACCAAGTCCTGGTGCGCAGCCTGGTCGACTTCGCGACCCACGATCTTGGTGACGAGGTCAAACGCCACGTCGCCGACCTTGGCGGCGGCTTCGTCAATGGCGCGCTGCTTGGCGGCCTCGACTTCGGCGTGAGCGGCGCCCACGATGCGGTCGTACTCCGCCTGGCCACGGCCAGCAGCTTCGCTACGAACTTGTTCGGCGGCGGCAGTTGCCGCGGCCACGATCTCACGCGCGGAGTCGCGAGCCTCGTTCAGCACACGCTGACGCTCGGTCTCGGCCTCGGCGGCCTGGTGTGCGGCCTCGTCGGCAGCGGCCAGCGAGGTGCGGATCTTCTCTTGGCGAGCCTCGAGGTTCTTGACAATCGGCGGCAAGGCTTTCTTGTAAATCAGAACCAAGATGACCAGAAACACGGCGAGTTCAACGAAGAACGTGCCGTTGGGAATCAGGAAGATGCTTTCGCCCAGCATGTGAGTCTCTCTCTAACGAACGGAAAAATAAACGGTGATCGGAGGTGGTGCGGGGACTGACGTCCCCGCACCCTCCGGTGAACTACGCCGTCTTCTGGAAGACGACGACGAACAGGACCGCAAAGACGAGGTTGATGAAGTACATCGCCTCGACCAGACCCACGGTCAGGAAGAACGTGGTGCGAGCCTTCGACTCGATTTCGGGCTGACGAGCAATCGCGGCGATGGTCTGGGAACCGGCCATGCCGTCACCCAGAGCGGCACCGAGAGCACCCAGGCCGAGGGCGAGACCGCCACCAACCAGCGCACCGGCTACGCGGACCGCACTCGCCATGTCAGTTGAACTTGATGCCATGTTTCTCTCTCCTTGTTGAGGTTTTGTGAGACTTAGTGTTCGTCGCCGTGACTCATGCCCATACCCATGTAGAGCATGGTCAACAGCGTGAAGATAAAGGCCTGGATTCCACCAATGAACATGTCAAAGGGCTTCCAGATGATTTCGCCGACGGGCAAAACGTAGATGGGCAGCAAGGCGGTCATCACCATGACCATCAAGACGCCAGAGAACATGTTGCCGAAGAGACGGAAGGTCATGGTGACCGGCTTAATGACCTCTTCGATGAGGTTGATGGGCGCCATGAGCTTGAACGGCTGGAAGAAGTGGCCCAGGTAGCCACCCACGCCGCGCGAACGGATGGACTCGAAAGTCACCCACACGATCACGGTCATGGCCATCGCGAGCGGCAGGTTCACGTCGCTCGAGGGCGGCGGGAGAAGCTCGTACTTCTCGCCGTGCCAGCGAATCATGATGCTCGGCAGGGCGCCGATCCAGTTAGAGGTCAACACCATCGCGAAGATGGCGACACCGAGGCCCATGAAGCGCTTGTACTTCGCGCCCAGCGAACCTTCGGCCAGGCCCTGAATGAATTCCAAGAAGGCTTCGAACGCGGTGAGGAACTTGCCGGGCACTCCCCCGCTGGCGGCGTTCTTCTTCGCGGCGCGCGAGGCGGCGAGAACGACCGTCGCGACCACGAGGGCGGCGAGCAACGACGAGAGAACGTCATCAAGATTGACCTTGAGGCCAAATAGCGAGACCACTGGGTGGTGTCCCACATTGATGTCGATAGCCAGCATGATGTCCTTCAGTTTCCAGTTCTGTTCCCGGCAACGACACCGTACGCGCTCAGAAGGAACACGAGCTGACTTATCGCCAGCCCGGCGACCACGCCGAGACAGAACTTCGGGGCAATGATAAGAGAAATAATGACGGCGCCAGACATTAGTAGCAATCTCACGGCGGAAGACCGGCCAATTTGGTTGCGAGCAGCCTTCTTGGCCTTGGCATCATCGGGGTCGGCGATCACGATGCGAGCCACCTGACGGTCCATCAGGCGCAAGTTGAAGACCGTGATGGCTACACCAATAGGCAGTCCGAGTGCCGCCCAGGGCATGTTCAGGTAGAGCGCCGTGACCACGCCGAGAACGCTGAGAACGCCGACGGTGAGCGACATGCGCCGCATCAGCGGGCGAAGGGCGTCAGTAATGGAAGTGGAGTCGGTCACGAGAGTTTTATGACCAGCGCTTCAGGAGGGAAATCAGCGCTGATACCGCTCCCACAATACCCAAACCCAGACCCACCAACAGCCCTATCGGGGAACTGTGAAAAACGTCGTCCGCTCCCCAGCCGACAACCACGCCCGTGGCGACGGTTCCCGCCATAGTCGTGCCCAGCGTTAAGAACTGAGTGACAATTGAGATCTCGGGCTTGTCACTCATGCGTGCGGGGTGGTGTGGTAGTGGTCGTCCAGGCCCGATCGGTCGGTCTTTTTTCCGGTCAGACCGGGGTGAAACCAGGTGTAGAGGGCCGCCGCGAGGGCCGCTACACCCACCGGGATAAAGACGTTCACTCGGGGCAAGAAGAGCGGGAAGAGGACGAAGCTGCACAGCAGCACCGTCCACAGCCACAAAATCACCACGGTGCGGCGGTGTCCGTGGCCGAGGCGCATGAGACGGTGGTGGATGTGCTTCTTATCGGGAGTGGAAAAGCCGGCTCCCGATGCGGTTCGACGAATGAACGCCAACGCTGCGTCCATGAGTGGCACCCCCAAAATGAAGACGGGAATGAAGAGGGGCGCAAAGAAGAAGAAGGTCACGCCACTGGTCGGCGGCGTGCGGCCACCAATCACCATGGTGGAGGCACTCATGAGTAGGCCCAACATCAACGCGCCGGCGTCGCCCATGAATAATCGAGCGGGGTGGAAATTATCGGGCAGGAATCCCAAACAAATGCCGCAGGTGGCCGCGGCGATGAGCGGGCCCGGATTCGTGGCCGGCAAGAGACCCAAGGCCTCGAGGCGAAGTCCGTAGATGAAGAGGGTTCCTGAGGCGATCGCCACGATGCCGCCCGCCAGGCCGTCGAGACCATCGATGAGATTGATGGCATTGCTCAGGGCGAAGACCCACGCCGCGGTCACAATGGGCAGTAGCGAACTACCGATGATGATGAAGCCGCCAAAGGGCACCTTGAAGTCCACCATGGTGGCACCGGAGAAATACAGCACACTGGCGGCGAGCACTTGACCCGCCGTCTTTGCGGGCGCCGACATTTGGCGGTAATCGTCAATGACACCCACCAGAAAGATGATGCCGGCGGCCACTAAGACGCCCAGCACCTCGTGATCGACGGTGATGACCGGTCGTAACGCCGGGAAGATCGGTGCGATCGCCACGGTGGCACAGAGGCCGATGAACATGGCCGCGCCGCCGCCATAGGGGGTCACGATCGCGTGCACCTTTCGCCCTCCGGGCGCGTCGGTGTAGTCCACGCGTCGTGCCACGCGAGCTGCCGGCCGCGTCATGATGCCGGTTACCAACGCGGCGATGAGAATGACCGCGATGTAGGCAGCAACGTTGGGCACGAACTAAATCTCCGTGAAGTTTCGATACGGGTTGAACTGCCCGCAGAACTCACGCACTTCATCGCGAACTTCCGAAATGATGGTCTCGTCGTGTCGGCCTCGCAGTGCGCGCACCATGAGATCGGCGATTCGAACGAACTCGTTCTCACCCATGCCGGCCGTGGTCTGCGCCGCGGTGCCGACGCGAAGACCGGAGGTCACAAAGACGCTGCGTGGGTCGTCGGGAATGGCGTTTCGATTCGCCGTGATGCCCGCACGATCAAGTACTTCCTGAGCTTCTTTTCCAGTGAGGTCCTCGTCGAAGTTTCGTAAGTCGAGTAACGCCATGTGGTTCTCAGTGCCGCCCGAGACCAGACGAAAGCCACGCTCCGTCAGTGCGTCACTGAAGGCGTAGGAGTTCGTCACCACCTGTTGGGAGTACTCCGCGAACGAGGGCTGGGCGGCTTCGCGGAACGCCACCGCCTTGGCGGCAATCGCGTGCTCGAGCGGACCACCCTGCTGACCGGGGAAAACCGCCGAATCAATCTTCTTGGCGTGCTCCTCGCGGCACAAAATCGCCGCACCACGCGGGCCGCGCAAGGTCTTGTGCGTCGTGAACGTCACGACATCGGCGTACGGCACGGGATTGGGGTGCACTCCACCGGCAATCAAACCGGCGACGTGGGCCGAGTCAAACATCAACAAGGCGCCCACCTCATCGGCAATCTCGCGGAAAGGTGCCGCGTCGATCTTGCGTGAGTAGGCGGAGGCGCCCGCCACGATCATCTTGGGTCGATGTTGCAGCGCCATCTCGCGCACGTGGTCGAGATCGATGATTTCACCGGGATTTTCCGAATCATCATTTCGCGGGGTTAATCCGTACGACACGAAATTCCAGAAGGTGCTGGTCAATGATGCGGGCGAACCGTGGGTGAGGTGACCACCTTGGTCAAGGCGCATGGCGAGGACCGTGTCACCGGGATTAAGTAACGCGGTGTACACCGCCACGTTGGCGTTGGCACCGGCGTGGGGCTGAACATTCGCGTGGTCGGCGCCAAACAAAGCCGTCAATCGTCGGCGGGCGATGTCTTCAATCTCATCGACCACTTGGTTGCCGCCGTAGTAGCGACGACCGGGATAACCCTCGGCGTACTTGTTCGTCAAAATAGAACCAGTGGCGGCCATGACGGCCGGCGAGGCGAAGTTTTCGCTCGCAATGAGCTGCAGGGTGGTCGTTTGGCGAGTCCACTCCGCCTTCAGCAGGGCCGACATTTCCTCGTCGGAACGAATCCACGAATCAAACGGGGACGAAGTCACGGTCTACCTTTCAACGTGCGGCGTCGAGCGCAGCGATTTTGTCGAGTCGTCCCAGATGACGGCCCTCACCCGGTGAGGTGTCGAGCCAGGCGGCCACGCAGTCGAGAGCGACTTGGGTGCCCAGAACGCGCGCGCCTAGGCAGAGCACGTTGGCGTGATTGTGTTCGCGAGCGAGGCGCGCCGTGGTCACATCATGAACGAGAGCGGCACGAACACCGGCAACCTTGTTGGCGGCGATCGAAATACCGATGCCGGTGCCACAAATAGCAATTCCGAGGTCGGCGGCCTGTCCGACCACGGCGTGGCCCACCGCGGAGCCGAAGTCGGGGTAATCCACCGACTCGCGGCCATTGTCGGGTCCGAGATCGACCACGTCGTGGCCGGCAGCGGCCAAGGCCGCGGCAATCTCCGACTTGAGGTCGTATCCCGCGTGGTCAGAACCAAGAGCAATTCGCATCATCTTCACCATAGTTGTCGCCACCTCGCAATTCTTGAAGGTGATACAACGATGAGGTGACTCTTGACCCCCGAACGGCCGTGATGGTGGGTGTCGGCCAAACCACCGACCGACCCGCCGCCGGTGCTGCGTATCGCGACCGCCCCACCCCCTTATCGCTCATGGCCCACGCGAGTGAACTCGCGTTGCTCGATAGCGGGAGTGACCGGCTGCGCGCCGCCATCACCGACGTCGTGGCGGTTCGATCCTTTACGTGGCATCCCAGTAATCCAGCGCGCCTCCTCGCCGATGCGGTGGGCTGCACCCCTGAGGTCCGCACCTCGACTACCACCGTCGGTGGCAACATCCCCCAGCTCTTGCTCCACCAGAGCGCTGCACGCATCGTGGCCGGCGAGGACTGCGTGGTCCTGGTGGCCGGCAGTGAGGCGATGCACGCCGCGTCCATTGCTCGCAAAGAGGGCATTCGTCCCGAGTGGCGTGACGAGAAGAGCGAATCGGCCACTTTGCTCGCCGATGAAGACGTTCCCCTTACCGCGCTCGAATACGCCGCGGGCCTCACGCAACCCACCGATTGCTACCCCCACTTCGAAAACGCTCGCCGCATCGCTCGGGGATGGACGAAGTCGGAGCATCTCGATCGCGTGGGTCGAATCTGGTCACGCTTCGCTGACGTGGCGGCTCACAATCCCTACGCGTGGCTTCGCGATGGCGCCAGCAGCGACGCCATCACCACCGTCACCGATCGCAATCGCCTGGTGGCGTCGCCCTACACCAAGACCATGGTGGCGAACCTGCCCGTCGACATGGGTGCGGCCTACGTGGTGATGAGCGCCGGTCGAGCCCTCGAACTCGGCATCTCTGCAGACCGCTTCGTGTTCCCACACGTCGGCGCCGACGCGTCAGATCACTGGTTCATTTCCGATCGCCTGCGTCTCGATGACTCGCCGGCCATGAGGTTGCTCTGGGAGTCCATCCAGTCAACTGGCGTCCGCGCCGATGACCTCGACGCCTTTGACATCTACAGCTGCTTTCCCACCGTGGTGCAAACGGCGGCCGAGATTCTCGGCGTCGACCCCCTCGCGGACGAGCGGCCCTTGACTCTCACCGGCGGCCTGACCTTTGGCGGCGGACCGGGAAACAACTACACGACCCACGGCATTTGCCAGATGGTGGATCAGGTCCGTGGCACCTCGCGTCGTGGTCTGACGACCGGCCTGGGCTGGTTTTCCACCAAGCACTCCTGGGGCGTCATGGGCGGTGCCCCGGCGACGGAACCTTTTCGACACTTCCTTCGACAAGAGGACGTGGATGCCCTGCCACGTTGCGAGACGCTCGCGCTCGATGGCGACGTCACGATCGAGTCATTCACCGTCGTGGCCGGACGAGACAACGAATTAATTCGTTCCACCATTGCGGGGCGCCATCTTTCTGGCGTGCGCACCTGGGCGCGCAACGATTCTCCCGACGTCGCTCACGAGCTACTGACGCGAGAATCGCCCGAGATGGCCGCCACGATTGCGAACGGCCAGTTCACTTTGCGAGGCAATTAACAATCTGTTCGCGGGTGAGCGCACCCTCGCGGCGAATAACGAGTTCACCAGTGAGGTCGACGACCGTCGAGACCTCGCCACCGCGACGACCGCCATCCCAAATGATGTCCGCGCGACGACCAACGCCACTCATGGCCATGACGGCACTGGTGGCCGGCGGTGAGCCATGCTCGTTCGCACTGCTGACCGCCAGAGGTCCCGTGAGTCGCAGCAGGGCCACGAGTTGCTCGTCATTCGGTACTCGCAGGCCAATGCTGCCCACTCCCCCGATGAGCTGCGCACGCGCGGCATCGGTGGGCACAATGAGGGTCAAGGGTCCCGGCCAGAACGCGTCGGCCAATGCCGTGGCATCGTCCGGCCACGAGGTCGCGAGGGCGCGAGCGCTCTGCACATCGGGGCACATCACGGGAAGAGCCACACTCTCGGGCCGCTGCTTGACGACGAAGAGTCGCCGAACCGCATCGAGATGATCTAAGGACGCGGCCACGCCGTAGACGGTGTCGGTGGGGATGACGGCGACGCCACCTCCCAACAGCACGTCAGCGACGGCGGAGATGTCGGTGGTCAAGATGGTCGCCACCATGCTTCCAAGATGCGGTCTTTGCCCGCGAGATCACGATGGGTCATGACGTCAACATAACCAGCATCGAGCGCGGCCGAGCGGGCCGCCTCGCCATGCGCCTCGTGGTGCTCGATAAAGAGCACGCCGTGTCGGGCCAACCACTGGCGAGAGCTATCGATGATCTCGAGCACGTCGGCGAAGCCCACGATGCCGGCGGCATCCGGTGACACCAACGCGCTGAGTGGTTCATATTCCAGTTCCCGCTGGAGGCTCACCATCTCATCGGCACCCACGTAGGGCGGATTACTCGTCACGATGGCAATGCGTCCGCGCCATGCGGGATCGACATCACGCCACCACGACGAGTGAATGAAGGTAGCCGCGAGGAGTTGGTTCTTCTTCGCATTGCTCTTCGCCACCTCAAGGGCGTCGGTGGATTCGTCAATGGCGAGAAGGGTGCCGAGAACGCCACGGTCAGCGAGGCCAGCCAGCAACGCGAGGCCAATGGCCCCGGAGCCGCAACCTAAGTCCGCCACCATGGGCGTGCGCCAGTCCGCTTTGGCGAGGGCGGCGAGGGCGTGGCCCACCAATTCCTCCGTTTCGGGACGCGGAATCAGCACGCGAGGATCGACATCGAGATCGAGCGTGCAAAA
The DNA here is from genome assembly GCA_903885505.1 of uncultured Actinomycetes bacterium. Classification (GTDB taxonomy): domain Bacteria; phylum Actinomycetota; class Acidimicrobiia; order Acidimicrobiales; family RAAP-2; genus RAAP-2. The sequence goes on from CAISIU010000079.1 coordinate 13,467, forward strand.
GGGCCAGTGGCCGATGATGTATTGCAGAGGCTCACCGCTCAGTCGACGCGTCGCGGCAACCTCCACGGCCGGCCAACTGGCATCGTCGCCACCAACGGCAAACTCCTTAACTAACCATCGAGCTTCGTGTCGCGCGATGCCTCGCTCGACCAGTCGCTCGACGAAATCAGTTCGCGCGGCCATCGCTCTCCGCCAACAGACGGGCACGCTTATCGGCCAGAAGGGGGTCGACCAAGGGGTCGAGGTCGCCGGCGAGAACGCCATCGAGCGAATACAGCGTCACGTTGATGCGGTGATCAGTGACGCGATTCTCCTTGAAGTTATAAGTGCGAATCTTTTCCGAGCGACCGCCGCCACCGATTTGGCTGCGCTTGAGGTCACCGACTTCGGCCGCGTGTGCATCTTGGGCGGCCTTCAAGAGACGAGACCGCAGCACGATCATCGCCTTGGTGCGGTTTTGCAACTGGCTGCGCTCGTCCTGCATGGCCACCATGATGCCGGTGGGGACGTGGGTGATGCGCACCGCCGAGTCGGTGGTGTTGACGTGCTGGCCACCCGCACCCGACGCACGATAAATGTCGATCTTGAGGTCATTGGGGTCCACGTCAATGTCGACTTCTTCGGCCTCCGGCATGACCGACACCGTGGCCGAACTGGTGTGGACGCGACCCTTCGTTTCGGTCGCCGGGACTCGCTGAACGCGGTGAACGCCGGCTTCGCCTTCGAGGCGCATCCAGACGTCGTCACCCTTCACGAGAAAGGTCACTTCATCGAGGCCACCCAGTGGGGATTCACGCTCTTCGACGACTTCGAACTTCCAATTGCGAAGGGCGAAGTAACGGCGGTACATCTCGGCGAGGTCACTGGCGAACAGATTGGCCTCTTCGCCACCTTCGGCGCCACGAATTTCCATAATCACATTGCGGCCGTCGTTCGGGTCGCGCGGCAACAGCAATTCTTCGAGAACGAGGGCGAGTTCGTCGGCACGCGCTTCCGCGCTGGCCATTTCCTCGCGCCAGATTTCCTTGTCATCACCGGAGGAGTCCGACATCATGTCGCGGGCTTCCTGGGCGTCCGCACGAGCGGCGGTCAATTGACGCCAGCACCCGACGATCTCGGTTAATTCCTTGTGACGACGTGACAGGTCACGCAGTCTCTTGAGGTCATTCGCGACATCAGGCTGCGCGAGTTCGGATTCGACCTGCGTCAGTTCGTCGGCGAGAGCCGTCAGGGTCTCGTCGATGGAGCGCACGGTCTAAGTGTCCAGGCCGATCAGGCCTTGGGGGCGCGGGCCTTGCCCTTTGCGGCGTAGCGACGGTTGAACTTCTCGATACGACCACCGGTGTCGACGAGCTTCTGCTTACCCGTAAAGAAGGGGTGGCACTCGTTGCACAATTCGATCGAGATGGCAGCCTTGGTGGAGCGAGTCTGGAACGAGTTACCGCACGAGCACGTGACGGTGGCGTCGATGTAGTTCGGGTGGATACCAGTCTTCATAATTGCTCCTTTGGTGCCGGATAATCCTAGTGGACGGCGAGATATCTCGCCACTTCGACCTAACTAGTGGGGTTGGGTCCCTTGCCGATTTCGGCCAAGAACTCGTCGTTTGAGCGAGTTTGACGCAGTTTGTCGATGAGCAGCTCAAGCCCCGCCGCCTCGCGACCTTCGGCCGAGAGGCCGTTCAGGACGCGGCGCAGCTTCCACACCTGGGGTAGCTGGTTTCGGTCAAACAGCAACTCTTCGTGACGGGTCGAACTGGCATTCACGTCAATAGCCGGGTACAAACGACGCTCGGCCAAACGACGGTCGAGCTTGAGTTCCATGTTACCGGTGCCCTTGAATTCTTCGAAGATCACTTCGTCCATCTTCGATCCGGTCTCGACCAGAGCGGTGGCGAGGATGGTGAGTGATCCACCCTCTTCGATGTTGCGCGCCGCACCGAAGAACTTCTTCGGCGGATAGAGCGCACCCGAGTCCACACCACCGGACATGATGCGTCCGGTAGCAGGTTGAGCGAGGTTGTACGCACGCGCGAGACGGGTTATGCCGTCGAGGATGATGACGACGTCGCGACCCATCTCCACCAAACGCTTCGCACGCTCAATGGTCAGTTCGGCGATGTGGGTGTGCTCTTCGGCCGGACGGTCGAAAGTCGACGCAGCAACTTCACCGCGAACGCTGCGACGCATGTCGGTGACTTCTTCAGGACGTTCGTCGACAAGCAACACGATGAGGTGCACGTCGGGGTTGTTCGCCTCGATGGATTGCGCAATCTGCTTCATCACCGTGGTCTTACCGGCCTTCGGCGGCGACACGATGAGTCCGCGCTGGCCCTTGCCGATGGGGGCAATGAGGTCCACAATGCGCGGCGTGAGGTCGAGCTTGGGTGCGTCGAGAGTTTCGAGGCGCAGCTTCTCGTCGGGGAACAAGGGCGTCAGGTCTTCGAATCGGGGACGGTGACGAGCGAGTTCGGGGTCAAAACCCTGAATGGTGTCGACGCGATACAGCGCTGGGTACTTCTCATTGGACGCCGCAGGGCGGAAAGCGCCCGTGATGGTGTCACCCTTACGAAGTGCGTACTTGCGAACGGTCGACACTGCGACGTAGCAGTCCTTGGGGCTCGAGAGATAACCATTGGTGCGCAAGAAGCCGTAGCCGTCATCGCGCAAGTCCAAAATACCTTCGACCTCAATCAGCTCGCCGGTGTAGGACTGGTCGACATTGCCCCCCTGGGGCTCACCACGCTCGTAGCGATCGCGGCCACGATTGCGGCCCTTGCGTCGGCCATTGCGGTCGCCGTCGAAATCACGCTCTTGCTGGTTTCCACGGCCCTGCTGGTTTCCACGGCCCTGCTGGTTGTCGCGGGGAGGACGCTGGTCGCGATTCTCACGCGGCTCTCGCGGTTCCCGAGGCTCGCGCTGTTCACGCTGTTCACGCGGTTCGCGCTGCTCAGTCGTCACTGTCGGAATAGGTGTGGACTCACCGAGAAGGTCGTCCAGGTCGTCGGGGGTGGCGACCACTCGTCGTGAACGAATGGCACCCGACGGACGTTCGCTCGTGGGGGCCGCTGCCGGGGCCGAGGGCTCGGTGCTGGCGTCGCTGGACTTGGACTTCGACTTTGCGTCATCGCCCACGATGATCTTCTTCAACGTCTCTTCGCTAGAGCGCGGTCCCGGAGTGTGACCGAGGGCGCGAGCGAGGGCGAAGAGTTCTTCTTTGGACTTACCGTCCAACTTGGCACGTTCATTGCTAGATGACATGGTCATCGAATCCTTTCCGGCCTACGAAAATAAGGGGACCGAAAGTTCAGGGAAAAGTCGCGGGAGAAGTCCCTGCACCCAACAGGCGCGCTCGACTATCTCGACTATAGCAAGGTGTGGCGCGGTGGCGTCACACTTCTAAACGAGCGAGATCGTCAAAGGTTTCGCGACGCTGCACCGCACGAACGTGGCCATCACGGGCGAACAAGACGGGCGGGCGAGGCACGCGGTTGTAGTTCGACGCCATGGATATCCCGTACGCACCCGTCACTGGGGTCACCAGCAGGTCGCCCACCGAAATGTCGTCAGGCACCCACGCCTCATCAATCAAGACGTCACCGCTCTCGCAATGCTTGCCGACAATGCGCGCCGAGGTGTCACGCGATGCACGAGGTTCGCGGAGAAGGAAAGCCTCGTACCCCGATCCGTAGAGCACGGGTCGCGGGTTGTCGCTCATGCCACCGTTGACGGCAATGTAACGCCGCTGAGCCGCCGTCTTCATGGTGCCCACTTCGTAGAGCGTCACGGCGGTCGGCGCCACAATGGATCGCCCCGGCTCCGCCGTCAGGGCGACGTGCGCGAGGCCGGCGCCCTCCGCTGCTCCTCGAACGTAGGCGCCCCACTCGCTAATGGTGGGTGCCTCTTCTCCCGCGACGTACGCCACGCCAAGTCCGCCACCCACGCAGAGCTCTTCGACGTCAAACTCGCGCACCAGCGGCGCAATGGCCGCAATAGCCACGGACCACGGAGTGAGGTCAAAAATCTGTGAACCAATGTGCATGTGAAAACCCGCGAGGCGCACTCCGGGAATTTTGCGTACTGCTCTCGCCGCATCGGCCGCAGCGCCCGTTGCCAGAGAAAAACCGAATTTGGAATCTTCTTGGCCCGTTTGCACGAATTCATGAGTGTGGGCTTCGACGCCGGGGGTGACGCGAATCATGACGTCGGCGCGTTGCCCCTTTCCGAGACTGAGGGCGAGATGGGCAATGTCGTCGTCGTTATCAAGAACGATCCGCCGAGCGCCGACGTCGACTGCTAGTTGGAGTTCATCGCGACTCTTGTTGTTGCCGTGAAGAATAAGTCGGCTTCCGGGCACGCCGGCACGCAAAGCCAGATCGAGCTCCCCGGCGGTCGAGACATCGAGACATAAACCTTCGGCCACGACGAGCCGGGCCATTGCCCCACACAAGAATGCTTTTGAGGCGTAGGCGACCCCGTCGTTAAAGACGGCGGCCGCCTCGTGCGCACGAGCGCGAATGTCGTCCTCGTCGTAGAGGAAAAACGGAGTACCGAATTGCTGCGCGGTCTCACTCAGCGAGACCCCCGCAATCAACACGTCATCATCGAGAATGTGCGCATTGGCCGACAAGAGGGCAGACGACACGGGCTCAGCCATGCAAGGAGCCTAGAAGTTGATGATGTCAGCGAGCGGAAGGTTCTCGCTCACCACGCTCTTAGATGCCGGTGGCCGAAATCGGCGTGACCGAGCTCGGAGTGCTCACCGAGAAAGCCACGCCATACTTCGCGGGGGTGAGCTTCGAACTCGCCGCGACTTGAGTCGCGCCGAGAACGAGGTGCGGAGAACTCGTCGACACGTAGATGCTGCCCTGGGAACCCTGGCTCTCACCCTTGATTTCGACGCAGGACTTGCCCTTCCAGCTAGTGGTCTTACCGAGCGAGATCTTCGACGTCGGGAAAATCGACGAAATACCCGCCGACATCGTGAGGCCGGCGGTCAAATTCGCGTAGTTGGAGTTTGACGAAGGAATGGAAATCCACTTGTTGGCCCACTTGGCGGCCAGAGTCTTGGTGGCGTTGAGCTGAACCTCGAGGAAGCCGGCATTGCCCTTGACGAACAGCTTGCCGTCGATGTTCTCAACGTTGCCCTTCGCGGACGCCGTGGGAAAGTCCAGATATTCCGTGCCAAAGGTGGGCCCCAACTGGACAATCTCGGTCAATTTGCTCGCGCCAACGGTCGCGCTCACCGTGATTTCGACATACTTCTTGGCGATGGTGTCCGCCTTGGCGATCGCAATGACCTGGGAGGCCGACTTGCCCGCGAGGCTGGAGTTCGTAGAGGCGCTCACCGATATCGACGTGGTGCACACCGTGGCGGTGGCTAGTGCGGTGATGAGTAGTAGTCGCGTACGCATGGCGACAGAGTAGGTCGTCAGCAGTGGTCTCCACAAGGTCGGTAGGCTCACTCCCTACGCCCTCGTAGCTCAGCGGATAGAGCACCGGCCTCCGAAGCCGGTGGCGCAGGTTCGATTCCTGCCGGGGGCACTGCTTGTCATGTTTCCGACACATATGTGCAGTGGAAACATCAGTAAGATATTTATTGTTCGGGCTGTCTCTGCTCGGCTCGTGGAACGGAACCCATGCGACTTTTTTCTATCCACACATGGACGAGCGACGCTGATCACGACAACGACCTTCGTCGCGTCATGCCCGATCTCGACCTGCGTTCCGTCCCCGGCCCCACCGTTGACCCGTTGCCGCGTCGTACCGATGCCTGGGTGGCATTCGCGCTTGAACAAATCCGTCCCCAGATCGAAAACGACAACGAACCCGTCAGCGTGATCGGCTGGTCCTACGGCGGCATCGTGGCGGCCGAAGTGGCGCGACAGCTTCATTCAGAAGGTCGAACCATTGGCGTCGTGGCGATGATCGACTCGGTGCGCCCTCGACTTCACCCTCAAGGATTCTCTGAGTCGTTCTGGTACTACCTCTGGGAAGCGGCAAACATCGACAATCCCGACGAGCGCTGGTCGCGCATTCGCTCCGGCACGTGGAATGTCGTCAAATTAGTGACGAAGCGATGGAAAAAGAAGGTAATTCCCGGGCAGTCCCTCGGCCCAGGTGACCCCGTGGCTCGCGCCGTGCACGTCTCGTTCCTCAACTATCGCGGCACCGCTTTCCCCTTCACTGTTGATCTTTTCGTCGCAGCGGCTTCTGAAGAACGGTGGCGTGAACCATCACTGGGATGGTCGGCGAGCTTCACCCACGCGTGGAATTTGCACCGACTACCGGGCGATCACCGCACCTTGTACCGCGAGGACCACATTGGCGACCTCGCACGAGAGCTGTATCGCGCCTTCGCTTTACAACGCGGCGAGTAAGTCGTCGGTCAGCAAGCCAAGGGCGTCAGCACGATGCCGTCGCGATCGGCACGCAAAATGTGCACCGAGCCCGGTAGCGAGAGTTCGGCCATTCGTGAGTCAAGGGCCGCGGCAATGGCCTGACTGCTCGTCTCGGTACTGAGCGCGAGCATCGTGGACCCCGCCCCCGACCAACACGCGTCGTGCGCTCCGGCATCGACCATGGTGGCCATCAGCGAGGTGGCGGCCGGTAGGAGGTGTGAGCGATACGGCTGATGCAACCGGTCGTGCATCGCTCGCGGCACGTAGGCGTCGCAGTTCGCCAAGCCCGCGAGCAAGAGAGCCACTCCCCCAATGTTGGAGACCGCATCGGCGAACGGCACGGTGGCCGGCAGCGCGGCACGCGCATCGTCGGTTGACAGTTCTTGATCGGGGATGGCTACCACGAACCGCCAGCGTTCATCGAGGGGCAGATGGCGCCACGTCAGCTCGGGGGTGACTCGAGCGGCGACCAATCCCCCAAAGGCCGAGGCCACGGCATTCTCCGCGTGACCATCGACCTCGATCCCGGCATCCACGGGAGTGTTACTCATTGCAGCGGCCGCGGCGGCAATGGCAACCGCGGCAGACGATCCGAGGCCACGGGCCACCGGAATTTGCGAATCAATGGTGAGCGAGAATCGTGAGTGGCCCAGCATGTCGCGAGCAATTCTCACCGCGAGGTGGCCCTCGCCATCAAAGGTGCCCGCGCCGCATCCCGTCGATCGCATCGAAAAGGAGTCAGCTGGCTCAATCTCCACCGTCACGTACAGAGAGAGAGCGACCGCCAAGACGTCAAAGCCCGGGCCCAAGTTGGCCGACGACGCCGGAACGCGAGCCTTCATCTCAACCCCTAGATGTTGAGCGTGGCACGTAACGCATCCACGCTGGCGTCAATCGAGAGCGGTCGCGGGCTGATTGACAGCGCCGTGTCCGGATCTTTCAAGCCGTTACCCGTTAACACACACACGATGGTCGACCCTTCCGGCACGCCGTGAACGAGAAGGCCCGCCACGGATGCCGCGGAGGCGGGCTCACAAAAAATGCCTTCGTGTCGAGCCAGAAATTGATACGCCTCGAGAATCTCCGCGTCGGTGACGGAACGAATCTGCCCCTCTGATTCGTTGACCGCTCGACGCGCACCGTCGGCGCTGGCGGGATTGCCAATGCGAATCGCCGTCGCGATGGTGTCGGGTTCAGTGACGACGTGACCGAGAACCAAGGGGGCCGCTCCGGCAGCCTGAAATCCCCACATGGCGGGCCGACGCGAGATGATGCCCGCGTCCTGATACGTGGTGAAGCCTCGCCAATACGCCGTGATGTTGCCCGCATTGCCTACGGGGATAGACAAGATGTCGGGCGCGCCATCGAGTTGGTCGCACACTTCAAAGGCGCCCGTCATTTGGCCATCAATGCGGTCGGGATTAATGGAGTTCACCACCGTGATGGGTGCCACCTCACCGAGCTGACGCGCCAGATTCAAGGTGAGATCGAAGTTGCCGTCGATTTGAATAACGGTCGCCCCGTACATCACGGCTTGGGCCAACTTGCCCATCGCGACGTATCCGCCGGGAACGAGGACGGCGCAGGTGAGACCAGCCTTGGCCGCGTAGGCCGCCGCGGAGGCGGACGTGTTGCCCGTAGAGCCACAAATAACGGCCTGTGCGCCTCGAGCCTTCGCCCGCGACATGGCGACCGTCATGCCACGGTCCTTGAACGATCCCGTGGGATTAAGTCCGTCAAACTTGAGATAAACAGCCGCGCCGAGTCGCTCACTCAGCGCACTCGCCTTGATCAAAGGGGTGTTGCCCTCATTCAACGTGACGATGTCACTCGGCGCCGGATTACCCAGCCACTGGCCATAGCTCGCGAGGAGTCCACCCCAGGCGCTCATGGCGATTCCTCTGTCGCGAGAAGTCGAAGGCAGCAACCGACGCGGCCCACCGCCGCCAAGTGGGCGAGTGACGCCATCGTGTGATCAATCGCGGCCGTCGTCGCTTCGTGAGTAATAAAGAACAGCTGCGCTTCGTCGCCGACGCCTACCTGCTCCATGGATTGAATCGAAATACCAAATTCCCCAAAGACGTTGGCAACTTGCGCCAACACACCCGGGCGATCAAAGACGTCGAGCGAGAGATAAAAGCGACTAGATACTTCAGCGGTCGCCATCAATTCAATAGACGGGTCCACGGAGAAGGGAACGTCGTGGCGTCCCGCGGCCTTATTGCGAACGGCCTCGATGACGTCGCCGAGAACCGCCGTGGCGGTGGGCTCCCCGCCGGCTCCGCGACCAGACCACACGAGGGGGCCACTCTTGTCGCCCTCCACCATGACGGCATTCATCGCCCCGTTAATGGCGGCGAGAGGGTGGGAGGCGGGAACCAGCGTCGGGCCGACATAGCGAGCCAATCTGTTCTCCCCGACCCGCTGCGCCACGGCAATCAATTTGATGACGTAACCCATCTTCGAGACGAAGCGAATATCACCATCACGAATGGTCGTGATGCCGGAGGTGGAAATGCTAAGGCCGTCCATGGCGGTACCGAAGGCCAAAGAGGACAAGATCACTAATTTGGCGGCGGCGTCGAATCCCTCGACATCCGCGGTGGGATCAGCTTCGGCATAACCCAAACGCTGCGCGTCGGCGAGGGCCGACTGGTAGTCGCTGCCTGACTGAGTCATAGTGCTCAAGATGAAGTTGGTCGTGCCATTGACGATGCCCATGAGGCGCGACACTCGTTCGCCGGCGAGTGAAGTCCGCAGCGCACGAATGATGGGGATGCCACCCGCCACGCTGGCTTCGTAGAAGAGGTCGACACCCGCCGCGTGTGCCGTCTGCGCCAATTGAGTGCCATGGCGAGCCATGAGTGCCTTATTGGCGGTGACGACCGACATCCCTGAGCGCAGCGCCGAGTCCACGACCAGCGCCATCACGTCAGGGTCGCCGGCGACTTCCACCAAAACATCGAGGTCGCGCGTCAGCAGTTCGTTCACTGAACCACGCCACCAGTGGGCGGCGAGTTCGGGACGCTCACGAGTGACGTCGCGCACCGCGATGCCCGCCACTTCCATGGGGACGGTGCTGGCATCTAAGAGGGCGGCCTGTCGAGATTCATCACCGAGCAGGCTCGCGACGGCGGCGCCCACGAATCCGGCGCCAATGATGCCAATGCGTGCGTGGGTCGAGCTCACGCCGCGAGGCTAGTTCGGCGACCCACCCCCCTTTCGTCGGGGCGATGTGATTGTCGGGGAGAGGGTGTACCGTCGAGGTACATCGACAGCGAGGTTCTCATGGCCGTTCTTGGAATTATTGGCATCATCATCGTGGTCCTGCTGGGCTTGGCCATTCTGATGGGGGTGCGCACCATTGACCAAGCGCACGTAGGCGTGATCACCATGTTCGGCAAGTACCGCCGCACCATCGATCCGGGCCTGAACTTCATCATTCCCTTCGTCGAGAAGGTTCACCAGCGCGTCCCGGTGCAGAACCAGACCATTCCCATGGAATTCGCCGCCATCACTAATGACCAGGCGGCCGTGCACTTCAAGGCCACCATCATCTTCACCGTCTCTGACCATCTCCCCGAAACCATTCAGCTAGTGGCGTACAAGTTCATCACCCCCAAGGCCTTCTCCTTAGCGATGACCTCCGCGGTGGAAGCGGCCGTTCGTGAATTCGTCGCGACAAAGAAGCAGGCCGAAGTGTTGGGTCTACGTACCGAAATCGCCTCGCACGCGAAGGACAACCTCAACGAGCAGCTCGCCAGCTGGGGATATCGCCTCGTCGACCTCGCCATCAACGACATCTCCTTTGACCCCGAAGTCATGACGTCCATGAGTCGCGTGGTTGCCGCCACCAACGCTCAGCGCGCCGCCGAGTTCGAAGGCCAGGCTCTGCTGATCAAGAAGACCAAGGAAGCCGAGGCGGAAGGTGCGTTCATTCGCATTAGCGCGGAGAACGAAGCCACCGCGGCGCAACTTCGCGGCCAAGGCTTGGCCAACTTCCGAGTGGAGCTCGCGAAGGGATTCACTGCGGCCGCCGATGAGCTCGAGCGAAATGGCGTCGACACCAGCATCTTGACCTTCACGCTGTGGACGGAGACGATCCGCGACATGGCACGTGACGGCAAGGGCAACGTGCTCTTCCTCGATGCCGGCGTCGGTGCTCATGACGAGACGTTGCAGCGCTTGACCGGCATGCTGGCTCGCCAAACGGGATTGGCCTCTGAGGGCGCTACCGCATCGGCGACCGCGGGTCCGACGGCGGGACCCACTGCGGGCCCCCTGAACGAAACGAACTAGTCGACGATCACCATTCGCACCGTGTCGGTGGTTTGTGCCCCACCACGCTGCGAACCAGCCATCACGACCACGGCATCACCCGGTTGAGCGATACCCAGCTCCTTCAGGCGTGCCACTGCGATATCGGCCAACTGTGACATGTCGGTTTCGCTAGAAATTACGACGTCATTCACGCCCCACGAACTGCCCAGCTGACGAGCAGTCGCCGAGTTCGGCGTGATGGCCAGAATCGGCATCGGGGGACGGAATCGAGAAATAGCTCGAGCCGTCATACCGGAACGGGTGCAGGCCACGATGGCGACGGCACCTTCTTCCATCGCGGCGCGCCACGCGGCACCAGTGATGGCGGCGGTGATGCGAACCGCGTGGGAGCGCTCCCCCACCGCGCGCTGCACGTCGAGACCCGCTCCCCAACCTTCGTAGTCAAAGCCCTCTTCGGCGCGGCGCAAGATGCGGTCCATGGTGCGCACCACACCCGCGGGGTCAGAGCCAATCGCCGTCTCGGCCGACAACATCACAGCAGAGGCGCCATCGAGAACGGCATTGGCGACGTCGGTGACTTCGGCGCGCGTCGGCACATGGGCGTGCGTCATTGATTCGAGCATCTGCGTGGCGACCACGACGGGGCGAGCAAACTGAATGGCCTGTCGCACGATGCTCTTTTGCAGATGGGGCACGTTCTCAATGGGCAGGCGAACGCCAAGGTCGCCACGCGCCACCATGATGGAGTCACAGACTTCCACAATGGACGACAAGTTATCGACGCCTTCTTGCGTTTCAATTTTCGCCATGATCATGATGTCGGGTCGCGAGAGCACGCTCTTGACCGAGACGGCGTCGTAGTCCGAACGCACGAACGAAATGGCCAAAATGTCGAAGTCTTCGTCGCGAATTGCTTCGAGTCGCGCACGGTCATCATCGGTAGGAAGTCGATCATTCATCAAACTGCTGGGCAGTGAGAGACCGGGCTTGCCCATCACGGTGCCACCGGCGACGACTTCGGCGGTGACCTCGCTGCCCGTGCTGAGCACGCGCAGCGACACGCCACCGTCGCCAATGTGCACGTCATCGCCGACGCGCAGTTTGTCGATAACACCCTCGCGCTCCACCGTGATGCGTTCGGCGGTCGAGGCCTCGCCAAAGGCCGCGGTTAGTTGGATAACACGGCCCACGATGAGTTCAACGCCCTGGGTCCCAAAAGAGCCGGCACGAATCTTGGGGCCGGGGATGTCCACCATGATGGCGGCCTTGGGCGCCAAGGATCGAACGAGTCGAATGCGGGCGATGCCCTCTTCCACGGAGCCGTGAGCGAGCGAGAGTCGAAAGACATCCACCCCCGCCTCGAGTAGTTCCGTAATGCGTTCTGGGGATTCCGATGCCGGGCCAATAGTGGCCACGATCTTGGTGCGGCGCACGATCGATCCTTTCGCTGCCCTCAGTCTAGGAGCGAAAGATGTCGCGGGGCTTTCTACTTATGACGAGGTGACGCGACCGGGGACCCACACGTCTCGGCCCGCGACGTCGACCACCATGATTTCGATGCCGTACGCATCGCGTAGCTCCGTGGAGGCCGCGACGTCTCGGGCGGTGCCCTGGGTCACAATGCGTCCCTCGTTCATCACCATCATCGTGTCGGCAAAGTGACCGGCGAGCGTCAAGTCGTGCAGCGTGGCAATCACTGTGGCGCCACACTCCACCACCTCGCGACGAACCAACTCCAAAATGTCCACCTGGTGACGAACATCAAGGCCGTTGGTGGGTTCGTCCATGACGATGAAGGTGGTGGTTTGCGCGAGGGCGCGGGCAATCACCGCACGCTGACGTTCGCCGCCCGAGAGGGAATCGATTTCTCGATTCGCTAAGGCGGAGATACCCACTCGCTCGAGGCTGTGACCGACTGTCGCGTGGTCATCGGGCGAGGGCCCGCGCCACAAACCGTGTCGCGCGTGACGACCGAGCGCCACGTAATCAATGACGGACATACCGGCCGGAAACAGAGGGTGCTGGGGCACGAATGCGACCGCGGCGGCGCGCTCGCGTTCGGACATCGCGTGCACGTCGCGTCCGTCAACGAGTACTTCACCCTGCGTCACGCGGCGCACACCGGCCAGCGCTTCCACCAAGGATGTCTTCCCCGCCCCATTCGGGCCCACCACGGAAATCCACTGACCCTCGGCGACCTCGAGCGAGGACGGCATGACGGCATCGTGACCTCCCGCCGACACGGCAATGTTGCGCGCACTCACTCTCACGTCGTGGCCCCCTGACGAGTCCACAGCAAGATGACAAAGACGGGAGCACCGAAGAGCGCGGTGACCACTCCGAGAGGCAACTCGGACGGCGAGATGACGGTGCGGGCGATGGTGTCGGCGAATACCAAGAAGGCGGCACCCGACGTAATCGCGAGCGGCATGATGCGCCGATAGCTCGTTCCCACCACGAGTCGAATGAGGTGCGGCACGATGAGTCCCACAAATCCGATCAACCCCACTGCCGAGACCACCGCGGCTGTGCCCAGTGACGAGGCCACAATCACGATGAATCGGACGCGACTGACGGGAAGACCCAAACTGCGTGACTCGACGTCACCAACGGCGAGCACGTCAAGTGCGCGGGCACTCGCGAGAGCCACCACCAGCGCGATGGCGACGTAGGGCGCGACGCGCCACACCGTTGACCACGATGCCTGGGCAAGCGACCCCAGGAGCCAGATGTAGACCCGGGCGATGGACGAGCTATTCGCTGATTGCTGCACGAAGGTTTGGGCGCTGGTGAACAGCGACGAGATGGCCACGCCGGCCAGCACCAACGTCGCGCCGCCACTACGACGAGAGCGCCCGCCGACCAACCAGGTCAGCGCGACAGAACTCAACGCCCCGACGAAGGCGAACCACGTCACCGCGCCCGCGGGCGCAATCCACCCATTGACGCCCACCAGGGCGACGGTGGCCCCCAGGCCCGCACCGGCAGCCACGCCGAGTAAGTAGGGATCGGCCAAAGGGTTGCGAAAAACTCCCTGGTACGTGGCGCCGGCCGTCGCCAACGTGGCACCGGCCAGCAGACCGAGCACCACTCGCGGGGCCCGCAGATCATTGATGAAGAAGCGGTTAATTCCCGTGAGCCGCGGCGGACCGAGATGCAAAATGTCGTGAGCGATGCTGGTCCACGCGATGGGCGTCGGGCCGGTCGCGAGTGCCCAGAGGGACACCGCCGCCACGGCGAGCAGGGAGACACCCATGGCCCCCACCCCGCGTGACGTCCAGCGACTCATTCGACTTACTTCCAGACCTTTTTGTCCACGTAGGCGAAACGCACGGCGGTGGCGAGTTGTCCGACCAACAGCGACACGCGAGGCCCCCAGCGCGATGCCACGTCATCGTTGAGGGCGATGACGTGGTGATTCTTGACGGCAGAAATCGTTGACCAACCCGGTCGGCCCGCCACCGTGGTGGCGGACTGATGGCAACACAAGGTGTCAGCCAAGAAGATCACTTTGGGGCTGCTCGAGACGATGTACTCCGAGTTCATCTGCGGGTAGCCGTAGTCGGTGGGCGAGGCCGCGGCGTTCGCAATGTTGACAATGCCGAGTGACGCCATGAGGGCACCAATGAAGGTGTCGCCGGTCAACGAGTAATAGGTCTGGTCTAATTCGAAGTAGCCGGTGAGAACTTTGCCCGCGTGCGCCGGGATGGACTTAATCGCTCCCGCAATTTGATTCTTCATCATCATCACGACGTGTGCGGCATTCGCGACGTGGCCGGTGAGCGTGCCCAACTGGTTGATCTGGGCGTACACGTCGCTCAAGTTCTGCGCCGCGTCCTGCTCGATGACGCGAATACCCGCCGCCGTCAGCTGCTGCTTAATGCTGTTCGCGTCATACGAAATGATCACCAGATCCGGCTTGCTCGAGGGGTGGCTCTTGCTGACGGGACAGACGGATGCCACCGCCTCCACCGACGGGTTGAAGGCATCGATGCGAGTGCGCGGTAAGCCGGTGGTGGGAAAGTTCGCGTCGAGGTCGACGGCCTTCACTTGGCTGCCGGCGCCGATCGCGTACAAACTCTCGGTCGCCGTGGGCGACAGAGACACGATGCAGCCGGGAACGGAGGCCGCTCGAGACACCGACGCGCCCGCAACGATGGGAGTGAAAGCGGAAGCGAGAACGCTGGCCGCGAGGACAAATTTCTTCAAGGTCTTCTCCTATTCAGTCGAGGAATAAGACCGACGGAGGACCTCCGTGCGACCGCTCTTGCCTCGAGAGCTGGTACAGCTCCTCGCGGAAGGCGACCTGACTCTGATAGTTGCCTATCAACACAGTGGCGGGACCGTGTCGGATTCTCACCGACTTCGCTTACGCGAGGTATCTCGACTGTACACCTCCACCGGCCGAGGCGGCGAGTCCTACGATGGGCCCGTGCTGCACACGCTGGTTCCTGATCCCGCCGTTTTGGCCGACGTCTTACCCACCGACCGATTACTGCCCAATGGCATGGCGATTCCGGAGATTCGCCGAGAACTAAGGCATATCAGCAACGCCCGAAACGTCAAGGCGGTGCTTGCCATCTGGACTCTTTTGCTGTCGCTCGTCTGGCTCGGCACCCGTGGACCCTGGTGGCTCACCATTCTCGCCATGCTGGCGATGGGCCCCCTCCACGTGCGATTCGCCATCTTGATGCACGAAGCCGCCCACAAATTGCTCTTTTCTCGCAAATCGTTGAATGATCTGATCGGCACCTGGCTGATCGCGTATCCCGCTCTCGTCCCCCTGTCCGCGTATCGCCGAGGCCACTTCGCGCACCACAAGGAAGAGTTCGGGCCGAACGAGCCCGATATTGCCTTTTATCGTGGTTATCCCGGCACTCGTGCCGACTTGCGACGACGTCTCATTCGCGATGCCGTGGGCATTAGCGGCGCGAAGAATCTTCGCTTTCTTTTTCTCGCGACCACCAAAGCATCGAGTCGACGCGTCGCTTTGTCCATCATCGCGGTGCAGGCCACCATGGCAATCGGACTCTGGCTCGTCACCGGCCGCTGGTGGGCCTACCTGGTCCTGTGGCTGACCCCCTGGATGACCCAGTGGCGCGTTCTCAATCGCTTACGAGCCATTGCGGAGCATGGAGGCATGCAGCGAAGCGACGACCGTCGTCTCACCACGCACCATGTTCGTCAAAGTTTGCTCGCGCGCCTCTGGCTCGTGCCTTTCAACACTGGTTGGCATCTGGCGCACCACGTCGACATGGGCGTGCCCTGGCACCAGCTCCCCGCCTTCCATGACGAACTCGTGCGCGCGGGCTACGTCACCGAGGGCATCACCTTTGCGTCCTACCGGGACTTATGGCGGGCCGCCAGGGCGGGTTAACTCAGTTAAGAGTCATGCCACCGTCAACCGCGAGGTTGACACCGGTGATGGCGCTGGCGGCCGGCGAACACAGCCAAGAAATTCC